>JAFGIT010000066.1 GCA_016929465.1 Candidatus Coatesiibacteriota bacterium
GAGCCGAATTGGCTCCGTGAGATGGTCACGCCGCTCGTGCGTGATTCGAACATAGCAGGCGTCAAAGGCGCATACAGGACCAGGCAGAAGCAGCTCACCGCCCGATTTGCACAGGCGGAATTCGAGGAGCGGTTCAAGCTGCTTGCGAAGCGTCGCACAATAGACTTCGTCGATAGCTATTCGGCGGCATTCAGGAAGAACGTATTCGAGCAAATAGGCGGCTTCAATCCCCGCTATCCCAAGGCGAATAATGAGGATGTGGAGCTTTCGTTCAAGGTCGCCCAGAAGAACTACAAGATGGTCTTCAGCCCGGACGCCATCGTCTATCACACTCATCCGGATAGCGTCTGGAAGTATGCGAAGCTCAAGTTCGGTCGGGCGTATTGGCGGACTTTCGTCTATGACAAATTCCCCCGCAAGGTGCTCAAGGACTCATACACGCCGCAGACGCTGAAGCTGCAAATACTGCTCGCATTTTATCTCCTCGGCGTCGTATTTGGGTCGGTGCTCTTCCAGGAGTTTGTGGGCTGGCTACTCGCGTCTTCGCTAGTTGCATTCGGCCTATGCTGCATCCCATTTTCGATGTCGGCCTCCAAGAGCGACATGAAATTGGCTCTGACAGGCCCATTATTTCTGCTGGTCCGCTCGCTCGCATTCGGCTTCGGCCTGCTTGCGGGGATCGCATCTCAGAAGAAGAGGAAATTGCTATTTCCGACGCTGCTCGTTGCGAGCGATATCGTGGTCTGCAATCTCTCGCTCGTGCTCTTATATTGGGTGAGAAGCCACATCAACCTGGTGCTCGAATTCTTCTCTATGGCTGAGTATGCGAAATACTTCAAGCCGGGGATCTTGCCGCCGACGATATACCTTATGATGCTCCCGGCCATCACGATCCTGTGGATCATCATATTCGGCGCATTCGGCCTGTATCACCCCGCAAGGAGCACTTTCAGGCCTTACCAGCTAGCAAAGGTCTTCTTCGCCATCTCGCAGCTCGCGATAATCATGATGGCTGCCCTCTATCTGATGAGGCTCGAATACTCGCGGTCGATGGTCCTTCTCTTCTGGGGGATAAGCCTGGTCCTGGCGAGTCTCGAGCGGTCCTTGATCTACTTCGTTCAGGCTCTCCTGCTTGGGAAGGGTTACGACAGGCTCCGCGCCGTTATCGTGGGCACGGGAGAATCGGCACGATTGGTCGGGCACAAGCTGCACTCCTTCCCGAAGCTCGGTTACGACGTCGTTGGCTTCATCGACGACACTGACCTCAGAGCGATTGAATGGAAAGGGCCACGTGGCAAAACGGTGTCGATACCCGTTCTCGGGGGGACGCAGGAGCTCGATGCGCTGATCGAAAAGCACAGGATAGACGAAATCTACATCTCGAAGCCGAACCTGCCGCACAGCGACGTTCTCAACCTCGTCGCCCAGTGCGAGAGCGCAAACGTCGGCTTCCACATCGTCTCCGACGCTTTCTCGATCATGACCGGCCGGGTCGATATGGGCAGCGTGGGCGACCTTCCGCTGATCGATTTCGGGCCATCCGAGACCTCCGCGATCTATCTCACTTTGAAGGCGGCATTCGACAGGGTCGTGAGCCTAATTCTCTTCATCATCAGCTTGCCGCTTGCGGTGATCATCTCGATTGCGATCAGGATAGAGACGAAGGGGCCGACCGTGCTCAGGTTTGAGCGGCTCGGGCTTCGCGAGAGGCCATTTCTCCTGTATAAATTCCGCACTTTCCACCTGCCGGAGCGAATGGAGATCGACGGGAAGCCGATACCGCTCGCGGTGCAGTACACACGGGTGGGCGCGCTTCTGGAGCGATTCCACCTGGACGAGCTCCCGCAGCTGGTCAATGTCCTGAAGGGCGAGATGAGCATCGTCGGCCCAAGGCCGGAGATACCGCTAATCGCCCGCAAGTATAAGCCCTGGCAGCGCCGCCGCTTCGACGTGAAGCCAGGCCTCACTGGCCTTTGGCAGCTTGTCGGCTCTGAGATACTCCCCCTGCATCAGAATATGGAATACGACTTCTACTACGTCAGGAATCGCTCCATAATCCTCGACCTCTCGATCCTGTTCAAGACGCTGCCGGCTATTTTCTCGAGCTCGAAATCGCGCAATTGAGCATTTCACGCAGAAGTGGTCAGATTGTGATAGACTCTCCGCGCGATGCAGCCGACAATCAGGATTGAACCGATACTCAGAATCGCGTTTGTAGCAACACTCTCCTTCGCGTTATTCATTTCCCCCCTAATGCGGGTGGATGATGACCCGCTCGGCTTGATCAAGTGGTTCGTTGCGCACTGTGGGGCGGTTCTGATGCTCGCGGGGCTGGTCTTGCTCTGGGTCTTCGTGGGACGGATTCGGATATACAACTCGCCATATCTGCTTCCTATCCTGGCGATGATCTCTGTGTCTGCACTGTCGCTTCTCTGGGCGACGCCGCGCTTCGAGTGCCTCACGCGGATGCGATACATCCTGCTCTCGTGGGCGCCCTTCTTCCTTTGTCTGCTCGCCCCATTGACTCACAAGATGAGAAGAATCGCGGCGGTTTCGCTGATGCTGGGAGTGTCCGTTTGCTCCGGCATCGGAGTCGTTCAGTATTTCGACTTTCTGAGCACGATGTGGTCGGACCTCCCCTGGGAGCCTGAACTCGGGAAGCGAGTTTTTTCCACGATGTGGAATCCGAACTACCTCGCAGGGCTTATCATCCTGGTCCTTCCTGTGATGCTCGGACTCGCGAGGACCACGGCGAATCGCTGGGGGCGGATTTCACTCTTGCTTCTTTATTACCTGAACTTCTGCTGCCTCCTGTTCACGAATTCCTGGGGCGGGTGGTCCGCGTACGTTGCCTCGCTCATCCTGATGGCGGTCGCAGAATGGCGAGCACGAAGGCAGACCCAGGCGAGCAAGACACCTCGCCCCAGCGGACAGGATGGAAAAAGCGATACTGCTCAATGGTCGAAGGCGATGCTCGTTCTCATCGTGCTCTGCGCCATATCCGCCGTCGCATTCTTTGCCTCCAAAGGCAAGACCGTCGCGGGGACCACGGTCGGTCTGTCGGAGCGCGAGAAGATGTGGAATAGCAGCGCAATGCTCGTTAAACGCCATCCGATGGGCCTAGGCGTCGGGAATTTTGCAGTTTATGAGAACAAGTATGAGCACAATTTCATCGAACCACTCGATGTAACGGTCGATGAGTTCAAGAAAGACAGGGACAACCTGCTCCACAACTCGCTCTACTGCCACAACGAGTATCTGGAGACTCCGCTCGAGACAGGCTTCATCGGGCTAGCCATCCTGTTCTGGCTCATCATCATCGTCGGAAGGTCTGCCCTGAAAAGTCGGCCGCCCCACGATGTCAATCCTCAGACGTACGAGAGCGCGATCATGGCCCGAGCGGTTGCGGTCGGCGCGGCGGCGGTTTTCGTCCATAGCATCGTCAGCTATCCGCTCAGAGTGCCCACTACCGTCACGACGCTGGCCGCCCTCTTAGGGCTGTTTGCTCCACGATTCGAGGTGACTCGACTTAGATTCCGATTGCCGTGGGCTGTTAGGTTCCTTGCTATAATCCCCATTTTCGTTGCGACCGTATTTGGCTGCATGATCGGCTATAGGCCGATGGATGCGGAGGGCCTCTACGTCAACGGCATGAAGCTGCTTCTGGCAGACAAGGACTATCCCGGCGCGATAAAGGCATACGAGCGAGCCATCGACTTCGGACTGCCTCGCTACGACGTCTTCTTCAAGCTCGGCGAGGCGCAGCTGAAGGCCGGGAATTACGGGGAAGCACTCGAAACCTATCGGCACGCGGCGGAGATCCAGCCGTATCACGAATATTCATACTTCGGCATCGCCGAGGCATCCCGCGAGATGGGCAGGACTGATGTGGCGATCGCAAACGACGAGAAGGCCATCGAGTTTGAGCCACGCTTCTATGACGCCTATGTAAATCTGGCGAGGCTCAAAAGGTCGAAAGGAAGCCTGATTGACGCCTCTGAGACGCTGGAGCTCGCGCTGAGATACTTGCCGCGCTGCAGGGAGCTGTCGCTGGACGCAGCAGCCATTTCGGTTGAGCTCGGCAAGAACGGCAGGGCCAGGGAATACCTCGACGCCGCCCTTGCATACGACCCGAGCGATTCGATTCTGAATTATGACCTCTATGTGCTGCGAGAAGCAGCGGCAAGGACGACCGAAGGCGGCCCATCTCTTTCCAGCCGCCTCATCGACTCGGAGTCCGCGGAGTGGCTAATAGGCATCTCGAGGATGGGGGCGTTATTCGTCCAGGAGAAGAAGTATGAGGCTGCAAGGAGAGAATTCGAGACGGTCTTGAGGCGGTTCCCCATGTATCCCGCAGCGCTATCGAACATCGCCACGACATACTTCCTGCAGGGCGATACCGAGAAGGCAAAGGGCTACCTGCAGCAGGCCATCTCGGTCGTCCCGAACCACGTCCCCTATCGGATAGCGCTCGCAGATATGCACGTCACGCTCGGGGAGCTAGAGTCGGCTGAAGAGGAACTCGAGAGGGCAATTAAAATTGACCCACAGAATTCTGATATAATACGGCGCCTGAACCGAATCCAGAGGAGAGCACATTGACAGAATTACCCGGCGTCGAGGATTTCGGGCCGACGCTGCCGCCCTGGGTACAATTGGGCCTCGGTGTCATCCTGGTTCTATTGATGGCATTCCGTTGGTGGATTCTGGGGCCAGTTTCTAGGCAGGCCTCAAGAGAGCATGGCTTCTACATTCCAGATCCGCCTTTGGTAGTGGAGGTGCTGCGAATAATATTTGCTTGTATGATTGTCGCGTCCATTTTGTTCTTCAACTTCTATTCGTGGTGATTGGCTCTTTGACCTGATTAGCGATAATTGAGGTGATTGAGTACAAATGAAGCAGTGGTTCAGGCGCAAGGAAACAAAACCGAACACGCCGATTTGGCTGTGGGTCGTCCCATTGTCTATGTTGCTCATCTGGAGATCCCATCGGCGGTTCAATGTTTGGTTCGATTGATACATGCCGTGGCGCGCTGAGCCAGATTTGACCGGTCCCACCTGCCTCTGGAACTTCGCGCTTGAAACGCTGAATCCGATGCTGTAGTTTATCTATAGCAGCGCGATTACGACCATTTGGCTTTGAACTCGCGCGTAATCGGCGTCGGCCGATTTCACGTATATCGAATTAAAGGACGATCCATGATCCCAAATTTCAAGGCGATGTATCAGCAGGCCCGGGAGCTTGCTGCAAAGACCGGACCGAAGCGATTAACAGTTGCCGATGCGGCGGACGAGCATGTTCTCCAGGCAGTCCATGACGCCTTCGAGGAGGGCTTTATTCGTGGAATACTCACCGGCAGCAGGGATAAGATCCTCCCGTTGATGGAAGCGCTCGGTATGCGCGAGAAGAACTATCAGATCGTTGACACGCCGGACTCGAACGAGGCCGCAAGACAAGCAGTGATGCTCGTCTCCTCAGGCGGCGCGGACATGGTCCTCAAGGGTAAGGCTCAGACCTCGGCCGTGCTTCGAGCGGTCCTGGATAAGGCGATAGGCCTTCGGACAAAGAGAATCTTGAGCCATGTCGGCGTATATGAGGTCCCGACACATCCGAAGCTCATCATCATGTCTGACCCGGGGATGAACATTGCGCCGACGCTCGAGGAGAAGATACATATCATCGACAACGCAGTCATTGTGGCGAATGCGCTCGGCATCGAGAATCCGAAGGTGGCTATTCTCTCCGCGGCGGATACGGTCAATCCCGCAATGCCGAGGGCGGTCGAAGCCGCAGTTCTCTCGAAGATGTCGCAGCGCGGACAGATTCGGAAGTGCATCGTGGACGGCCCTCTCACTCTTGATGCTGCGGTGACACACGAGGCCGGAGACCTGCTTGGCGCGCGAAGCACCGTCTCAGGCGACGCAGACGTATTGATCGTCAACTCGATCGAGGAAGGCAATCTGCTCAGCAAGTCGCTCTCGATGTTCGCCCACGGCGGCTTCGCGGGATTGATAGTCGGGGCGAAGAGCCCCGTGCTGATCGTCTCGAGAGCAGATTCGCGCGAGAGCAAACTCGACTCGATTGTTCTCGGGATCCTTCTATCAGAACATCTCAAGAAAGTCGCTCAAATGCCGCCGGCGCTGGAGCGCATTCTTACGACAGGAATAAAATTCGACTCATAAAATGAACTAGAGGCGTATATGGAAAAACTATTCCTATCTGGAAATGAGGCCATTGCGCGAGGCATCTGGGAGGCGGGTGTTCACGTCGCGACAGCGTATCCTGGCACCCCCAGCACCGAGATACTCGAGGCGGTCAGGTTTTACAAAGAGATATATTGCGAGTGGTCCTCGAACGAGAAGGTGGCCGTGGAGGTTGCGCAAGGTGCTTCGATGGCCGGTGCCCGCAGCTTCGCCGCCATGAAGCACGTTGGCGTGAACGTGGCTATGGATCCACTCTCGACCTTCTCCTACACGGGCGTCAACGGTGGATTCGTCTTCGTCTCGGCCGACGAGCCGGGGATGCACAGCTCCCAGAACGAGCAGGACAACCGCTACCTGGCGAAATTCATGCTCATCCCTCTCATCGAGCCAGCGGACTCAGCGGAGGCCAAGGCGATGGCGATCATGGGCTTCGACATCAGCGAGATGTTCTGCACTCCCGTCATGCTCAGGACGACGACCCGCGTCAGCCATTCAAAGGGAATCGTAGAGGCGGGAGAGCGGAAGGAGCACGACGTCAAGGGCTTCGAGCATGACTGGACCAAGTGGGTAGTCATCCCCGCAAACGCAAGAAAGCGGCGCACGGTTATCTTGAACAGGCTCAAGCAGCTCGAGGAATACAGCAACGAGTGCCCGTTGAACTACATCGATCCGGGCTCGGGCTCCGATGCAAAGATAGGTATCATCGCGTCCAGCATCGCTTATGCATACGCGAAGGATGTATTCCCGGATGCGTCGTACCTGAAGCTTGGATTCACGAATCCGCTCCCGTTCAAACTCATTGCTGAATTCGCGAAGACGGTCGATCAGCTCATAGTGCTCGAGGAGCTGGAGCCATTCATGCAGGAGCAGCTGCTTGCTGCCGGCTTCAAGGTCCTGGGCAAGGAGATATTTCCGCGAGAGGGTGAGATACTCCCCGAGATACTTCTCGATAGCCTGAAAAAGGCCGCAAAGAGCAGCCTAATCGCGATACCCGCGGACCATCCGATCCACAAGGCGGAAGCAGAGGTCATCAAGCCGACCGATTTCGACCTTCCGAGACCGCCGACGCTATGTCCGGGATGCCCCCACAGGGCTTCTTACTATTCACTCAGGAAATATAAGCCCATCGTAACCGGCGACATCGGCTGCTACACGCTCGGAGTGCTGCCGCCGCTCTCGATGATGGACACCTGCATCTGCATGGGTGCATCGGTCACGAACGCGGTCGGCGCCTTCAAGGGGCTTCATGGCACGGATAAGGTCGAGCCGGTCGTCGCAACGATTGGCGACTCGACCTTCATTCACTCGGGAATCACCGGGCTGGTCGATGCTGTCTATAACCAGGCCAACCTCACGGTCATCATCATGGACAACGGGACCACCGCGATGACAGGCGGTCAGCAGCATCCCGCGATGGGCAAGTCGATCCGCAATGAGCCAGCACCGAAGCTGATCCTCGAGGATCTTTGCAGGTCCGTGGGTGTCAGGCGAGTGACCGTCGTCGATCCGTATGATTTCGAGGCGTTGGACAAGGTCATCGCGGAGGAGATCAAGGCGGACGAGCCATCTGTCATAATCACCCGCAGAGAGTGCGTGCTGGATAGGCTCCGCTTCGGGCCGAAGGTTGTGCCCTATATCGTCGATCAGGATAAGTGCGTCGGATGCAAGAAGTGCATCGGGCTGGGCTGTCCGGCGATTGTAACCGTTGACGTTACGGTCAATGGCAAGAAGAAGGTCAAATCGAAAATCGTGGAGTTCCTATGCACGGGCTGCTCGCTGTGCGCCCAGATATGCCCCGTCTCCGCAATCAGTATTAAGGAAGAGAGCAAATGAGCGAAGGAAAGAATGTCCTACTCGTAGGTGTTGGCGGACAGGGGATTCTGCTCGCCTCGGAAGTCATCTCTCAGGCCGCGATGAACGATGGCTTTGACGTCAAGAAGAGCGAGATACACGGCATGGCCCAGCGGGGCGGCGTTGTTTCGAGCCACGTGCGCTACGCGGAACGCGTCTATTCTCCGCTCATAATGAAGGGTACGGCTGATGTCTTGGTCTCATTCGAGAAGGCCGAGGCCTATCGCTGGCTCGAGTACTTGAAGCCGGGCGGCATGATAGTCACAAACACGACCGAGATAATACCGCCGGTGCTGAATGTATTGGGCAAGGAATATCCCCACGACATCCTCGACAGGATGAAGAAGCAGGGCCTCAAGGTCGTCGTAGTTGACGCCTCCGATGCAGCGGAGAAGCTCGGGAATCCGCGAGCGATGAACATGGTCCTTCTTGGGGCGATCTCTGACCTACTCGGCTTCACGGCCGAGACATGGCACTCCGCGCTCAATATGCGCGTCCCGAAGAAGCACCTCGATCTCAACCTCAAGGCGTTCGAGGAAGGCCGCAAGCTCGCGAAGGCTAGCTAGATTTATTCAATGCTCCCGCCCCCCATCCTCGGGTGGGGGGACGAGGAGGAGGGAACGAGTCCCTCCTCACAGCTTCCCCAATGAAGTATTGCTCTTAAGGAGCGATTAATCTTCCGAAGACGATTCAAAATTCTTGGCTACGCGAAAGCCCAGATTGTCGCGGCGATCTCTTGGCATGAGGTCAAATCGACAGGCCGAACGGCAAGCCAAGTGGGAATTATAATAGCTTCCCCCACGAAGGACCCGGTAGACACCGCCGCCTGGACCAACCGGGCCCAGGTCCGGACCTGTGCTGTAATAGTCCGCGGCATACCAGTCCCAGCACCACTCCCACACATTGCCGCTCATATCGTAGAGGCCCCACGGGTTCGCCTCCAGGTCGCCAACAGGATGCGTGGTCGAACCTGAATTCGAGCAATACCACATATAGCATCCTACATCCACATCGGTATCCCCGGAATAGTATCGAGTCGTCGTTCCGGCGCGGCAGGCGCACTCCCATTCGGCCTCGGTGGGCAATCTGTAGCCGTTTGCGCCGTGGTCCCAGGTTACATCAGCCCAGGTAATATGATCTTCATAATATTCGATGTTTGTCATTATGTAACACATTTGACGGCCGCTCGCGGCCGATAGCTTGTTACAGAAGCTCACGCAGTCGAACCAGGACACCCTCTCAACAGGGAGGTCATCGCCCTCAAAATACGAGTCGTTCCAGCCCATCACATCCCTGAACTGCTTCTGTGTGATCTCCGTCTTCGATATCGTGAACGCTTGGAGGTCCACTGTCCGCTGCGGCGACTCGTCATCATTGTGCCCTTCTTCGTAAGTCGGAGATCCCTGGACAAATGGCCCGCCCGGAATTACGAGCATCGTGAGCTCGGTTGAACTAGAATTCAGATAGTTGAACTTCGCCAAACTCAGGTCGCTTATCCAATTGAAAGTCCCGGGTTGAGTCAAAAGCGCCGCCATGTAATACGTGTCATCCTCGCTGATCGGGGGCAAGGAGCACGGCACATCTATCCGCCAGAATGGGGTGTAGTCCATCTGAAACCAATCCGGAATGTAGATGTCCCGAATCCATGGATAGATCTCGCCGCACCAGTTATCGTGGCTATATGAGAATATACCACCATTGGGCAGTAGTATCCCGATATAAACATCGGCGGACACCCCCGGCTCGGTGTTCCAAGCCGATATCCCGACCTCGATCGTGTCGCCCGTTTGATAAAATGCGGTATCCGTTTCAATAGCGATTGCCGGGTATGCGCCGCCCATATTAGGCAGAAGAACGCAGACCATCATTACGAAGAACACCGTGGCCGCCCTCATCTCTTTCTCTCCTCTTAGAGATTGTTGCATTTACCGCGTCAGCTCCCAACGCCGGTTTGTCGCGTTGGATAAAACTGAAAGAGCGAGAATATAGCCATATTGCCAGGTGTCAAGCGATTTGACGCCTAAGGCAGAACGGACCTTCCATTATCCATTGAAATCACCGTATATTAGAAGATGCGCTACCTGCCACTTGATTCGATGGAGTGGACGGACCTCGCGTTCCGCCACCCTATAGGAGACGATCGGGATCTCCCCAGAAGCGAGGGGATCAGATGGTCGCTGCGCATCCCATTCCAATCTTCGAAGGGTATTCGGGGAGGAGTCCCCGCGTCCATAATTCTCACCCGAATGAATTCGGGGCTTGGGATGATTGGAAGGGGGAGCAGTGGCACCGCACTGATGCACGGTGCCTGTATGCCCCTGACGGGTCCTCGTTTTCAGTTCCCTTTGAATTCCGCTCTGCGTTTTTCGAGGAAGGCGCCTGTGCCCTCCTTTGCATCCTCGGTCGCGCAGACCGCACCGAAGAGTGTAGCCTCATGCCTCATCCCATCGGATAGACGAGGCTCCTCGAAGGCCGAGTTTATTGCATTAATCGACGCCTTGATCGCCAGCGGTCCCATAGCGGCGATCTTCCCGGCTATTTTCTCGGCCGCGCTCATCAGCCCGTCCGGCGCGACTACCTTCGAGACGAGGCCCATTTCATAGGCTCGGTCTGCAGGAATGATGTCGCCTGTCAGCGTGAGATACATAGCATTCGATTTGCCGACAAGCCGGGGAAGACGCTGAGTGCCACCGTAGCCGGGGATAAGGCCGAGCTTCACTTCGGGTTGGCCGAAACTGGCATTGGTCGAGGCGATGCGGATCGCGCACGACATCGCGAGCTCGCAACCGCCGCCGAGCGCAAAGCCATTGACCGCAGCGATCACCGGCTTCTCCAGCTTCTCGATCTTCAAGAAGAGCCCCTGACCCCGCCGGGAGAATTCGGCGCCCGATTCCTCACCCAGGCCAACAAGCTCCGAGATGTCGGCTCCAGCGACAAAAGCCTTCTCACCAGAACCAGTGAGAATCACGACGGCCACTTCAGGGTCGGCAGCCGCCCTATCAATGGCGTCTTCGAGCTCATCGAGAATGACTGCGTTAAGCGCATTGAGTGCCTTCGGGCGATTTATCGTCAGGTACAGGATGCGGTCCTTTTTCTCAAAGAGGATATTCGAGTATGTCATTATGCCTCCATATTATGAATTGTGTAAATGCAATCGAGCAACTGTGTTCGCTGTGTCCATCATGTCCACCGCCGTCCGCTCTTCGACGGTAATCTGCCCCGCAAAACCAACCAGGCGGATTCAGGTCCCTAAGCGTCGCTGTCGGTGCCCGTTTCGGGCTTTAGGTTGTCGATCTTGACCTTCAGAACGCGACGGTCGTCGGCTTTCAGCACCGTGAAGCGGAAGTCATCGAATTCTATGCTCTCTTTCTCAGCTGGAACGGAGCCTATCTGGTCCAGAATAAATCCCGCGAGGGTGTCGAAGTCATGGTTGTCTATATTGAGCGGAATGTGCTCTCTAAGGAGATCGATGTCCGTGTTTCCATCGGCAATGATGGTCCGTCCATCGAGGACCTTTATCGGCTCCTCTAGTTCGGGCTCGAACTCACCTCTTATCTCACCGACGATCTCCTCCAGCAGGTCCTCTATAGTGATAAGACCGGCCGTGCCGCCATACTCATCTACCGCAATCGCCATAAGATTCTTGTCAGTGCGGAAGGTCGCCAATAGGTCCTTCGCTTTCTTGGTCTCTGGCACGAAGAACGGCTTCATCATTATCTGCTGCATCGTAAAGGAGTTGACGCCGTGAATATTCTCCTGGCGAATGAGGTCCCTTACGTGGGCTATGCCGACGATGTTGTCGATGTTGTCCTCGAAGATCGGGATTCTCGAAAATCCCTCTTCGGCCATGATCCGCTTCAACTCCTGTATCCCATCAGCGACATCCACGCAAACCATATCCACCCGGGGGACCATTACTTCTCTAACGATCTTATCGGAAAATTCCAGCACACTCCCGATCATGGCGAGCATATTCGCGTCGATTGCGGAAGGGTCCTCAATCGAACGGTCTATCACAGCTATTATTTTGTCATGGACCGGCTCAGCAGGGCTAGATGCCTTTTGCCGCTTAATAAGGTTCTTCAATCGTGCGAGCAGCCCTAAATTGCCCGCGCCTTGGTCGTCCTCCACTTCTAGTTACCTTCCTCGAGTTCTCAGACAAGTTAAGTTATTAAGGATGTTATCCATTGTTGTGAACATTTCATCTCTGTTTTCTTCATCATAGTCGGTATAGCCGATCAGGTGCAGAATACCGTGAACCAGCAATACTGCAATCTCGTAATCCAGGCTGTGGCCGAGGTCTTCAGCGTGCTTCTTCGCGGTCTGAACGGAGATTATGACATCTCCCATGAAGTTGCCTTCCTCGCCGGATGGGAAGGCCATGACATCCGTAGCCGAATCGACATCTCTGAATTCCCTGTTGAGTTTTCGGATCCTGTCGTCGCCGCTGAACAGCACGTTGAGCGATGCACCAGCTCTTCCGATCAGACCAAGCGTCTCGGTAGCGACTTTGCGAGCCAGATTCTCGTTGATATTGCCGTGTCCAGGGTCTTTTATTATCTCGATCATGTTTGACTGCCTCGCTCGTTCCTGTGGACGTCAGAAGCTGATGCAGCAGCATTCATGTCCGCCGCGGTCTGGTCCTCGGGGTATTCTATCCTCGAATGCAGCATCCCTTGAAGGACCAGCACGAAGCTCTCTTTGCACTTCTGAATGTCTCGAAGAGTAAGATTGCAGTCGTCGAGCTGACCATCTTCGACGTAGAAGGATGCTATCCTGTCGACCATTTTCGAGATCTTGTCCTTAGTCGGATTTGCCAATACTCTCGAGGCGGCTTCGATTGAATCTGCTATCATTATAATTCCCGTTTCACGAGTTTTTGGCTTTACGCCGGGATACCTGAATTCGGACTCCTCGACCATCTCGCCGGTCCTCTTGGCAGCCTCTACCGCCTTATGGTAGAAGGGCCTAATCAGGGATACGCCGTGGTGTTGCTCGATCGCGTCAAGAATGACGGGTGGGAATTTCTTCTTTCTAGCCAAATCAAGGCCATACGTCACGTGCTCCACTAGGACGCGAACGCTCATTGCAGGAGTCAATCTGTCATGCGGATTGTCACTGCCGATCGGCGTATTTTCAATGAAATAGCCCGGTCGTTTCAGTTTGCCTATGTCATGATAGTAAGCGCTGACCAGCGCGACCACACCATTCGCGCCGATTGCCTCGCAGGCACTGCGGGCCAATTCGCCAACTCGAAGGCTGTGATTGTGCGTCCCCCCCGCCTCGATCATGAGGCGCTTGATCAGAGGGCGGTCGGTCGAGGCAAGGTCCAGCAACTTGGATTTCGTCCAGACCCCGAATACGAGCTCGAGAATCGGCAGCAAAATACCGGTGGCCGCGATGACGACCACTCCCTGTCCGAATGCGCAAATGGCGTTGAAGTAACCGGTATCGGTGAACTTGACCTCAGGATCGAGCAGTTGCATCGATAGAACCGAAAGCGCCATGACCGTGCCTATCGCAAGTCCCATCTTGAACACGATCGCGCCCGTCCCATATCTCTCCGCAATAAAAACGACAGCTATGCCGGAGAGTATCGTGGCGAGTATGATCACCGGCCACGCTCCAAATAGAAGCGGGACCATGGCGGATGCGAGAAGTGCCGCAGCAAGCCCGGACCGCTTGCCAAGAAGCAGAGTAGCGAGCACTGTGCTAAGCCCCAAAGGTGCAGCATAATAATACGACTCGAGCTGATTGAATGGAAATCGCTCGATCGTTTCCACGAGACTCCGGACGCCCCAGAGAAACGCCTTCGAGAAGAGCAGTGTTAGTACTATTATCGACCAGAATAGCGATTCATTCTTCCAACCTGGTCTTGAATCGAAGCCAAAGCGATGTGCTGAGAGATATATGAGAAGTATCACGAGCGCAAGGAACAGGGGGGTACCGATCGCTGAATATGCCTGTTTGTGGGGCTTGACGCTTTTCGCGATGACATCGATCAATTGCTTATGTCTTGGAGTGACAACCTCTCTCGCCCTGATAATTATCTGCCCCTTTTTTATTTTGTAATATACGGGCTCAACAGCATCTATCGCCTCCTGCTTGGTCTTTTCAGTCTCGCTCTTGTTGAACGTTAGCGTCGGCTTGATTAGCTGCGATACGATCGAGGTAATCAACGGGTGATACTCAGCAGTCTCGGCGCAGCGGGTCTTCAAAAATCGAGCCACTCCCGCTTTTGCCTCGAGGCTGTCCGGTATTCTGCCAAGCACATTCGGAGCCAGCATCTTCGTGATGCCGCTCCCGACCTCCTTGATCGTTATCCCCTTCTCGGGGTCATCGAGGAGCGTTGTCTTGTCGCCAACCACGCCATCCTTGCATGCGTCCTCGAATGCCTGGGAGAGACATCGCTCAATTGAGGGGTCTTGAGCCGTGGCAACGAGTACGTCGAATTCTTTGGGAGGTACATCTACGTGGAGTATTGTCTCGAATTCCTTGCGAATATCGTCCATCGTAGGCTTGATCTCGGGACGAGCGGAACGCCCCTCGGAACCGGCCAATGGGTCGAGCGTCCCTGTGGATGCATTACCAGTTGCTACCTGCCGCCTTGCTTCAGTTGCTCCCTGTTGGGCAGTGGGCTGCTGCTCCAGAACTCGCAATTGCTCGTTGCGTTTATCGAGCCCCACGCGGATAGCCGCAAAGGCAGCCTTGGCATTGTTCATCGTGCCGGTTACGGCGCGCTCGTCATAGTCGTATATCGGTTGCACGCCCTCGGCAACAGCCTTCCTCTTGGCTTCTGTAGTCTCCTGGTCCTCGATAGTTATTTCGTTAGGTGCCCAGATGTCTTGACGCGCAACATCGCCTACGTGATACAGCTCTGTGTTGATCGCGTGCCTCTTGGGAACGAGTAGGACAGAAAGAAGGAAGATGGCGAGACAGCTGATTACGGTCCTATAGACCCTGGTTCTGCCGAGGGCCAGCGGCAACCAGCTGACAAGCGCGCGCCATGACCGCTGCCGATCAGGAGGTTCTGTATCTCGGCCCTTTCCCTGGAGCTTCCGCCTTTGGCGGCTTTCTTTACTCATCATGATGCCTATTGCCCGCAGATGCGCCTTTCGTCATTGTCGGTCATTCGCGCCCTTCCATTCGGGGCTGTCAGAGGCCTCGAGATATGCTCCGCTGATCGCCCGTAAGCCTCATAAGCGTCGATTATTTTCTGAACCAGATTATGCCTCACTACGTCTGCGGATGTAAAATAAAGAAACTCGATGCCCTTTATCGCGGAGAGGACTGACTGAACCTGGACGAGACCGGATATCTGATTGGGCGGCAGGTCTATCTGCGTGATATCTCCGGTGATCACCGCCCGTGAGCCTTTCCCAAGTCTCGTAAGAAACATCTTCATCTGTTCCGGCGTGGTGTTCTGCGCCTCATCCAGAATTGCGAAGCTGGAGTTCAGAGTGCGGCCCCGCATATAGGCAAGCGGGGCGATTTCAATAGCGCCGCTTTCAATCAAGTGCGTGGTCTTTGTCATAGGAATCATATCATAGAGTGCGTCATAGAGTGGCCTTAAATAAGGCATGACCTTTTCCTTCAGGTCCCCCGGTAAGAAGCCGAGCCTCTCTCCCGCCTCGATGGCCGGTCTCGCGAGGACTATTCGCTTGACCTTCTTCTCAACGAACGCTGAAACGGCAATAGCCATGGCGAGATACGTCTTGCCGGTTCCCGCAGGCCCAATCGAGAAGACTATGTCGCATGTCTGCATCAGGCGGACATAGCGCTTCTGGTTCTCTGATTTGGGATAGATGTCGGCGTCACGTGACGGTACCCTGACCTTCTCGGAGAACAGCGCGGGTAAATCAACCTCCCTATCACGCATATAGGCGTGAACGGAATCGGTTATGAGAGCGTCATCTACCTGCGGGTGTCGATCAAGTAGCAAGGCAACCTTGCGGAGAAAATCCTCGGCCAAAAGGACCTTGTTATCTTCGCCGCGGATCTTGATCTTACTGCCGCGTGAGATGAGGACTACGCCGAATTCATCCTCTATGAGTTTAGAACCCGAATCGTAGGAACCAAGAAGTCGCCTGAGACTCTCGTCCCCCGCAAAATCTACGATTCTTTCCATCTTATGGAGAAAATCTGCGGCTTATATCGAACGACGCAGACAATGCTACTCCGATGAAGTCGCAGAATCTCGGAACATTACCTCCCGTCGTAGAGGCTCCACACTCCGCGTGTGCTGGCCTCATGTCTGGCTTGCCCCTTATCTCCCTCGGTCACATCCAACGGGATCTCAAAGACCTGACCCGGGAAAATCAAATCGGGGTCTTTGATCTGGTCCCTGTTGGCGCTATAGATCAGTGGCCAAAGGAATGGATCGGAATAGGTATCAGCATAACCGGCGATACGCCACAGGCACTCGCCCCTGACGACCGAGTGCTCAATCGACTTGGGAGCGGCTGCGACAGATGATGCGTAGTTCTCAACGTCAGCCAAAAGCTCTTTGGCTCCAGAGAGAAGCGACATACTTCCATTCTCGGCCAGCAGAAGGTCGCAACCAGGCCCGTCTATTTGAGACCGCACCCTCGTGGCCATCCCGCGCAGGGAGCTCAATCTAGCCATGAATGGTGCCGCGCCTTCATCGTCTCCGAGCCCATTCAAGCTATCAGCAATATCCGACAGCAGTCCGTCTGCATCTGAGAGGTTCCTCTCGGCAACCGCACGGGCGTTGTCACCTCTGCCGATGGCCTCTTCCTTGGCTCTCTCAGCCAGCGCCTTGGCCTCGATGGCGAGGTCCTTGGCATTCTTCTCCTTGTTGTCGGCCGCCGTACGAGCCTCATTCAGCTTCCGCTGAGCCTCCTGATACGTATCCGATGCGTAAATGTCGCTGCAGACTTCCTTCGAATCAGAAATGCTAGCTGAGGCTGCCTCCAGCTCCATATCAGGGCGTTTGTAAAACATGCAGCAAGCTGCCTGTAATCCGGCGAGCACAACAACAAAGATAATCAAAGCACACCGCTTCGCGATTGCCATCTTAAGTCCTCCCATCTTGAACGAGTCCATTTCCTATTGCCATTTCTTCATAGTCCCCTATTTTAGGAGCTCTGCCGTTCACTCTAATCCGATGCCAGCCTGATGTCAAGCACAATAAGGAAGGGCACATCCGTTTCCATTCAGCGAGAATCACGAAGAGCCTGGATGGCCCTTAGCCATCGGGACCGAATGCTCATTTGTTCCTGCGCTTCCTCCATCGATGCGTTATCCACGACCACTCCTCCGGATGTCGCCGAATGGTATTTTCGATAATCGCAGCCATGGCCGCTGTATTGCTCTCGATAAAAGCCTCATCGTCGGCATAGTCGGGCGGATTGAGGGGAGGTTCTATGACTATTCTCTGGCGCATGCCGCCCAACCTGTATATGAAAACCGGCAGAATCGGAGCGCCCGAGCGCAGGGCAAACATGGCCGGCCCCTTTGGTGTCGGCACTTCATACCCGAAGAACTCCACAAATACTCCCCCTTTACGGGCCTCTTCATCGGCGATCACGCACACCACCTCGTTCTCGCCAAGGCGACGAATGACTTCCCTTGTTGCCCCCCACGGAGGATCTCGCGAGATGATGTTCAGCCCCATCTCGAGGGCTCTCTCAGATATCAGTGAATTCAGCCTCTCCGCCTTCGGCATATTGACGATCGTCGAAAAGGCGAATCTCTCGAATCCAAGCCTGAGGCATTGAAGCATGAAATTCCCGAAGTGCGCCCCGAGTAGAATCGCCCCTTTGCCCGAACTGAGGGCCGTCTCGAGATGGTCCAGCCCTTCTACCTCGATCAGCTCCCAAATCTTCTCCCGGTGGCCTGCCATCCAAACAACCTGGAAGGCGTTGACGAGCAAAAGCTGGGCCGTTCTTTTGCCGATGCGGCACATTTCCTCCTCGGTCAATTCTGGAAACGCGAGCCTCAAATTGCTTTGCGCGAGCTCCCTGCTCTCTCTCATCAAAATCCGCGCGACGCTCCCGATTATTCGCCCGAATCGCTCCAGAAGAGAGAGAGGGAATAATGGCAATATATGGAGCAGGGCCTTGAGAAGCTGGAGTCCAATCCAATATTTGATTGCTCTACTGACGGACTTGTATCTTCTCTTGAGCCTCTTCGAGAATCTCATCACTCTCGCCTGGATGATCGCCGATGGGCATACCAGGCCTCCGGAATTCTCAGCGTTGTTCCCGTCTCGCACGCGACCTGGCAATCACGGCACTTGCGGGCATCCTCCAGAGCGGCCTTTCCCCTGGTAGATCGCAGAATTGATGCGAGGTCAAATCCGTCCTCCAGGACGTTCCCCATACGAATCTCGGCGGGGCAGCTACTGTTAGGATAGACCGAGCCATCTGCATCGATGAAGATTATCAGCCGTCCGGCCCAGCAGTCGAACTGACGGCCCTTTCCCTCCAAGAGATCTAGTATGATAGCCCGCTTCAGCTCGTAGCTCTCCGATTGCTGTCTTCTCAGGACTACTGCTAGCTCTCTCGACTGTCTCTCGCCGAGAGCAGGGGGTTCGTTTTCTTTTCGATAGATCACGCCCGACATCGGCACAATGAGATTCAAGTTGATGGCTCGCTCCTCGCAGTATCTAAGCATCGGTTCGTATTGCTCGTAGTTTTCATCCGTTGCCGTGTAGTTGACCTCGACCTTCAATCTCTTATGGCCGTTCTCTTTGCTCAACGAAAGCAGGGACGCTAGGGCGGCGCTCGCCTTCGCGTAGGCGCCCTCGACGCCGCGTATCCGATCGTGGACCTCACCGAGCCCATCGAGCGAGACGATGACCATAAGCTGCTTGCGGAAAGAGAGTATCTCACTTGCAAGGGCCATGAGACGATCATTAAGAAGGGCATTCGTGTTAATGTTGATCGATGCACTGGGGAACCGCTCCGTAACCAGCCTGATGATGTCGCCAAGGTCCTTCCGGAGCGTAGGCTCACCACCCGTGAAGGAGACATGCTTGATCCCGGATAGGAACTTCGCGCTCTCGCTGAACACCCTTTCGTAATCGGCGAGTGACAACTCTCGCTCGAGCGGCTTCTGCCAGGCATTGCACATCCTGCACCGCGCGTTGCATCTCGATGTTACCGCGAGGCGCAACTTGCGTGGTCTTATCAAGCCCACCCGATCCAGTAAGTGATACTTCGCGGTCCTCAGAAGAGCATTAGCTGATTTCATGGGCCCGAGGTTACATCGTCGCGCACGCTAAGGGAAGTGAGTGGACAATCGATCTCGACAATCTCCTCTTTACCTCCGCGCAGCTCGGCAATATAATAGAATTATTGGATAGCTGGATCGCCCGTTCTTGCCTTTGTTTGGGGAGGCCCTCGGGCCGCGAAGGCGTTGCGTCAGGGGCGGACGTAGAACGGGCGCCCAGTTTTTCTATTGGAGAATTGACAGTTTTGAAGAAGACAATTGCCAGCGGAAACCGTGCATCGGGAAGGCTTCACCTGGGTCATTTCCAGCTGCTTAAATATTGGGTCACCCTACAGGACGAATATGACTGCTATTACTTCGTTGCGGACCTGCACGCGCTGACCACGATGTATCAGGACACCAGGGAAGTTGCCGAATACAGCAGGGATATACTCATTGACTGGTTGAGTGTCGGACTCGATCCCGAAAGGAGCACGCTCTTCGTCCAGTCGCAGGTCCCCGCGCATTCGGAGCTATTCGTGCTATTCTCCATGTTCTCGCAGCTCGGGAGGCTGTACAGGCTTCCAACCTACAAGGAACGCCTGCGAGAGGATGAGACGCATTCGCTCGTCACCCTCGGGTTTCTCGGCTATCCGGCGCTCCAGGCGGCCGACATATTGATCTATCGCGCCCACGCGGTTCCCGTCGGGCTGGACCAGGCCTCCCACGTCGAGCTCACTCGCGAGGTCGCGCGCGGCTTCAATCGGCTCTATGGCAACGTATTCCCAGTCCCGACGACGCTCCATCCCAAGGTCGCAAACCTCTCCGGAACTGACGGACGCAAAATGAGCAAATCATACGACAACTGCATATATATATCGGATGGTCCCGACGCCCTTCAGAAAAAGATCGGGACCATGTTCAGCAATCCAGAGCGTAAGAGGCGCTCCGACCCTGGCGATGCGGAGAAATGCAACGTCTATGAGTTCCATAAATGCTTCACCGACGCAGAGACGGTCGTCCGAATAAAGGCGGAGTGCGCGGATGCCTCGATCGGATGCGTCGATTGCAAGAGGATACTCCTCGAGAACATGATCGAAGCTCTCTCGGGGCCGCGGGAGAAAAGGAAACGACTCGAGGCTGACCACGCCTATCTGGATGAAGTGCTCCGAAAGGGGAGGGAAAGAGCCTGCATTGCTGCCGATGCGACCATGAGAGAAGTCAAAAAGGCTGTGGGGCTGCTATAGTGGGTCTTGGCGAATCGGATAGCGCCGAGTTTGAAATTCAGGTCGGAGGCTACTCCGGCCCTTTAGACCTCTTCGTGTATCTCATAAAGCAGGAAGAGCTCGACGTCCTATCGGTCTCAGTACTTAGTATCGTCAAGAACCTTGCCAAGTTTCTCTCTGAGAGGTCCTGTGACCTCGATGCTGCGGGCGATGCCCTGCTCCTTACAGCAGACCTCTTATATCTCAAGTCCCGTCTCCTCTTGCCCGACCTCGTTGTCGATGATGAGCTGGAGGACGAGCTTGCACAGCCCTCATCGATCCTGGTTCAGCGGATCCTTCAGTACGAAGAAGCGCGGGCGCTCGCCGAAGGGCTTGCAGAGAAGGAGGAAGGACGTCGCGCGCTCTGGTTCTCAGGAGACTCGAGCGCGTATGTCGAGAAGGAGGAAGACGACCTCGTCGGCGCGAGCATAGTTGACCTTGCGCTATCTTTCGTGGGGCTCTTGACGCGAGAAGAGGCTGAACAAGTGCAGTATATCGCTCGCGAGAGATACTCGATAGCAGAGACCGTCTTGCGCATGGTCGGCTTCTTGAAGGAAAAGCGATCTGTTTCGATGCGCGAGATATTCGCACACGCACGCGACGTCGAGGAGAAATTGGCCTATTTTCTCGCGCTCCTCGAGCTCGTGAAATTCTCGCTCGTGGCAGCAGTTCAGCGAAGGGATTCATTTAACATCACGCTGAGGCTAGTCGGCGAAGCCGACATCGACAGGCTGCGCCTCGAACTCGGAGTTGAGGAGAAGGATGATGGGGCATTTGAGCTCGCGTCGATGCAGTGACGGATTCTCAATGTGTTTGTCTTTCAGTGTCATGGACAGGGGCTTGTTTCAGCCAACTCGTTGAGCAGGATGTGATCATATTGATGGAATCTGGCTGCGAGGAGCAGGATCGGGATATGGAGGAGAAGCTCGGCGACAACACGCTTCGGCTTGTGATCGAAGCGGTGTTGTTCGTGGCCACATCTCCGGTCTCGCACGAGCAGCTAACGGGCCTGTTTGGGCCGAGCGTCTCCAAAGAGGACGTCAAGTGCGCAATATCGTCGCTCTGGGAGAAATACGAAAAGGACGAGAGTTCTCTTCAGATTGTCGAGATCGCAGGCGGATTCAAGATGACGACACGGCCACACTATGCGGGATGGATAGAGAAATTCTTCACGCGGCGGCGGAAGGTTTCTCTCACGAAGGCGAGCCTCGAAGTCCTATCGATTATTGCCTACCAACAGCCTGTCACGATAGCTCAAGTCGATCACGTTCGCGGGGTCGATTCAGCAGGTGTAGTTCGGGGATTGTTGAAGCACAATCTCATTGCGATCAAGGGCCGGAAGAAGGCTCCGGGGAGACCTATTCTCCTGGCCACTACAGATAAGTTCTTGGATCATTTTGGATTGTCTAGCCTGGATGAGCTTCCGCGGCCAGAGGAGGTTGCGGGCGGAGCACGGCTTGAGTCTCAACAGGAGGGAGAGATTCCCTTTGTTGAACTGACTC
>JAFGIT010000067.1 GCA_016929465.1 Candidatus Coatesiibacteriota bacterium
ATGCTACTCTGCGAAGCGGCGCTTCGCTGCGAAGCACGAGTTGCGGATTGAGCCAGGAATGCACGTGAACTAGCATGAATGCCCAATATGGAGTGCGGTGGCATGACGCCGCTTTCCTCGTCGCGGCTTGACGCGACAAAAAGAGTCAATTGTGGGTCATGGATTACCTTGATTCGGCTTGCAGCTGTAGGGCAAAATGATATTGCATACGCCCTATGCGAGCGGATTGATCAGAATTAAAGCCACGAATGCACACGAATTGACACGAATGGGGCGATACGAAGTGCCTACGGGAACGCTTGCGGCGATCCTGAAGGCGGCATAGCTGAAAGGGGACGGGAAGCGATAATGCTGAGCTTGAAGTATTCTCTTGTTATTGAGGCAACTGATGATCCATTGTTTTTCAGTTTCTACTCGCCGGAACTGGAGGGCTTCACCGGCGTTGGCCATTCCATAGAGGACTGCATCTATCAGGCGATTTATGGGATGAAGGAGCATATCGCTCTCTTGGAGCAGCAATCGCTGCCCATCCCGCCCGAGAATCCCGATCCCAAGGTCGTTATCCAGAACGCGCCCGCAGCCGTCGCGGTATAGCCCCGGCATCATAGAAGTCGTTCACGAGGAGATAAGTATGGGTACCCGAAAGCCTGGAATGGGCTGATCCACACTACTATTCTTAGTGGCCTTGGTGCCCTTAGTGGATCCCCCTCTAATTAATCATCCGCGATATCGAACTCGCAGGTCTCGGTGAAACCGAGCCCAAGCCACAAGTCTTGCCCGGCGCGGGTGAAGCCGGTCTTCCACTTGTAGTGTCCCGGCGGGACGTCGTCGGGGATGACGATGTTGTCGAGCTGCAGGATAAGGCCCAGGTCGGTCGGCACGAGCAGGCCCTCGAACGCCGGCGTCTTGCTTTTTGTGAACGTCGGCCAATAGAAGAGATTGCCTGATTCATCCTCAACTCCGGCATACCAATCGATCGGGACGCTGCCGGCCTGGTTCGCGAAGTAGGCATCGACCCGCATCGTGTCACCGGGCGAATAGGCTTCCTTGTCCAGCAGTATCTCAGTGCGGGGCGCGAGGTTGATCCTAGTAGGGGTGTAAGTGCCGAGCGACCAATAAACGCCGAAGTCCCGCATGGACCGCTCAATCGTCTTGTTCATCAAAGCCACATTGCCCTCATTGTCGCGCGGCAGCATCCGCGATTCCCGGGGGATGTCCTTGAAAGTGTCAGTTGACCTGTCGTAAATTATCATCCTCTCGCGACCGTTGGGGTCCCTGGTTACCATCCAGGCTCTCCCTGCGAGGTCGAAGACTAAGCAGTCGATCTCCTCGGTCGGGTATCCTGCATCCTCAAGCCAGAAGTTGGTCGCCTCGCCGTGGTCTATCAAACACAGATACGCGCCTCTCTCGGAGTGCTTGCCACAGACGTAGAGAACATCATCGTCGGACAGGCCCGATATGTGCGGTTCGCCAGGGAGGAGATTCGAAGTATCAATAGTGCTCCAGTTTCCGTCCGGGTCCCTGACATCGAATCCGGAGTAATCAGAGTAGAGATACAGCCGATTCTCACTGTCGATGAGCATTCCTACATGGTCGAATGACTCTCGTGGCGGAGTCTCGACGGTGGCCCAGGTTCCCTCCTCGTAGGCCCAAAGAGACCGCAAGGTAAGCAGAAGAGGTGTGCCTTGCTTATCCTCCTGGACAACCATGATGTATCCGCACGTCGACCAGTCTATGCAGCCCTTGGTAGAGTTCTCCCATCCAGTCTCAGTCTGGCGATATACCTCGCTTGTTAACCAAGCCCATAGGCCATCCTTCCCCTGTGAGACGCCATAGAGCAGGGCCGGCAAATTCTCGTCAGCAAGCACCACGGAGCCATCTTCTTCTAACAGTTCGATCCCGTATATCGGCGAGCCGCCAACTGAACGAGCGATATAGGCCCGGCCCTCGGGCAACCCGAGAGCAAACGAATAATAGCCGTAACTGACCTCTGGCTCATGTTTGGAATAGTCCAGCCACATCCCGTCCTTGAAGACGTGAAGCCCCGCCCCATACGTGCCGGCGTAGATTTCTCCGTCGAAGCCGACGGCAAGCGTATCCACCGTGAACGGGGCTTCAAACGACACAAAACTCTGGCCATCGAAAGTCGATACGCCTCCGTACGTGCCAAACCACACGTTACCGGCTGGGTCAGAGGTCATGTCGATAACCAATGGTAAAAGAAGGCCAGGGGTCTCGTAGTCATACCAAGTCCTCTCCCCGCTGTTTAGATCATACCTGAGTAGCCTGTAGCGAGCGTCCGACAGGAAGAGAACGGACGCCCAGACGTTGTCACGAATGTCTGCATGAACGCTTTGCACTACTACGGTCGAAGTGGTGGTAAGCTCCGGCACCGGGAACGAATCAAAGGAGCTGCCATTGAAGACGTGCAGCCCATCGGTGGAGACCATGCAAGCCTGCCCAGATCCGGTGAGGCACAAGTGTTGTACCAACCCCGAGATGAGCGGGGCGCAGTTCTCCGTGTGGCCGTCAGGCCAATACCTTGTTAATTGCGCCACATCCTGCGTGACGCCGCTGCCCGAATATCCGTGGCAAAGCCAGATCGTTCCTTCCGCGTCGGTCGCTGCTGAGCGCAGCCTATCCACGTAATTGGGTGACCCGGGCTCGTCTAATACGGTTCGCCAGCCATAGGACTCCCATATCGATAGGCCTGCTGAGCGCCCACCGGTAACGAGGTTGCCATCGAAGCCCCTGAAGAGTAGGGAATTGATGCTTCGGGCTCCGTCTTCACTGCGAAACGTACTCCGAAACGTCCCGTCGTTCGAGATTAGCTCAACGCCGCTTGGAGTGCCTACCCAAAGGCCATCTGCGTCCAGCATCAGGTCATAGATATAGTTCTCACTGACCCAGCTCTTGCGGTCGCACGGCGCAATCGTGAACTGCTGAGAACTCCCAAGAGTGATGCGGTCCTGGGTGCCGGCCTTACACAGCCACAGCGAGGCCATGTATTGGCCGGGTGCTGCGAGCGGGAACGACATCGATGGCAGCCTGAACTCGTAGATGCTGGTCCAATCGATCTGGAAGCCCTGAGGCAGGACGAGACCGCTTATCCACGGGTGCGCCATCTCGGTGAACTCGGGGGCATATAGCTCGCGGCCCTCTGGGGTGGCAACTGATAGATAGACATCGACCGCCTCCTCCAGCCCCGGGTTCGCACCGCGGACCCATATCTCGACCTGGTCCGGCGGGTAGAAGATATCCTTGTTCAGCCCGACGTCGGCGAAGATGTCGAATTGGGCGAATGCTGTGGTTGATACTAAGATAACTAAGATTGAGAAGAATGGTGCAAAGCGGTACATGGTATTACCCTCCCACAATTAAGATGGTTGTTTGATTTAACTTACGTCCATGATGTTGG
>JAFGIT010000068.1 GCA_016929465.1 Candidatus Coatesiibacteriota bacterium
CATTGAGTGAGTTCGCAGAGCAAAGGCGCATGACGGAATGCGTGCGTTTCCTGGGCGGGGTCGCGCACGATATGCTCCCGGTTCTCTATTCCGGGGCGATGGTCTTCGTGTTTCCGACGCTCTACGAAGGTTTTGGGCTTCCCCCGCTGGAGGCGATGGCCTCCGGGACGCCCGTCTGCCTGTCACGCATCCCGGTTCTCGAGGAGGTTGCAGGCGATGCTGCCGCCTACTTCAATCCAGAAGACATCTTTGACATCGCCGACAAGCTCGTCTCGGTCCTCCTCGATTCAGAAAGACATAAGGCACTTCGCGAAGCAGGCCTCGAGAGAGCGAGGAGATTCTCGTGGAGGCGCGCCGCTGAGGAAACACTGCGGGTTTACCGGGAAGTGCTTGGGCAATAACATGTTTGAGACAGCAGCCGTGAAGAAACGCAACATCTCCGACCCTATTTCTCCCCAAACAAGCCGTCTCTCCTTGAATACAAACTCCACAACCCGTATCATCCTGATATGGGGATAGATAGACGGGATTCGGCGGCACTTTTCGATAGCATTGCTTCGTTCCGATCCGCGCTCGAGGCAACTCGGGCCGACGGACCGAATGTCCTCTTTATCACTGACGATTCGGCTCTGGAGCAGGTCCTGTGGGATGGGCTCCGCTTCATGGCGAGCGAAATGCCAGCTGTCTGCGCGTTCGTTGACCTCGGGAAGATGGCGCTTTCACCGTCGCTTCTTTGCAGTGCCTTCGAATTCGCCGTCACCTCGGCCCTGAGACAGGAAGATGCTGAGGCCACCTCTGCGCCATGGCTGACGGCTTCGGTTTCGCTCGGAAATGCTGCGGACCGGCTGCAAAGCCGGATAAGGGGGCAGCTCAATTCCGCGATGGAGGCGCTCATGTCGGCCGCATCCGATAGCGACAAGACACCGGTTCTGGTGCTCAGGAAGCTGACGGAGCTTCGAGCCCTCAAAAGCTACAAGGGCATCGATGACCTCTTTGCGATCCTGGGCCGTCTCTTCGCGAAATTCTCTGAGCTCAGGATAGTTGTCATCGAGAAAGGGCTGAGCCATGAGGCGGTCTTAGAGGTCGTGGGCGCTACTCTCGGCAGGCCGAAGTTCGGGCCGATCATGCTGAGCAGCCTGTCGGAGAAAGAGGTCGCATCCGTGGCCTCGCTGGTCCTCGGGACCGGGCTCTCCAGAGAGGATGCGCTGATGCTTCGCTCTCTGAGCTGTGGACGTCTCTCCTATCTGCTCTGGCTGTGTGATCAAGTCAATCGATCAGGCGCCTCGCTCGAACGAGATGAACTGGTTTCGTGGGTCGCCGGAGCGCTGCTGTCTCCCAAATCAGACCTTTCATGCATGATTTGCTCCCGGATCGAGGAGGCCATATCTTCCGCGAGAGGCGACACCGCCCTGAGGCATATCCTGAGGATCATGTCATTCGAGGATGGGATGACCGCGACAGAGATAGCGGAGAAAATCGGGAGAAGCGTCCCCGCGGGCTACGACTACGCCAATTGGCTCTTAAGGACGCTTCTTGTCAGAAAGGACGACACCCGCTATTCGTTCCGAGACCATCTGCTCAAGATATGGATCAGACTTGATACCTTGGCATGCGGCCGCGCTGCGCCGGTCCCGGCTGAGCTCGCAGAGACGCTCGTTCTCGAGATGCTCGAATCGCAGCGAGTCGAGCCTCGGGAAGAGCCGCTCGAGTTGCTGGAGATGGTGCAGGAGGAGCCGTCACTGGAAGACGAGGAACATATTGAGGTTTTCAGGCCGCGAAGCGATGATATATTAGAGTTTGATTGATGCTGAAAAGAGGGCGATAAAGGGTGATGGACAATCTCTGCGAGCTGAGTGCGGTTACAGACATTCTCAAGAACAGCCGAAAGGTCGTGGCCGGATATTTCATGCCGAGGAGCACCATGGAGAATTGCGGCGCGTCCGACCCGAGGCCCACGCTGGCGATACTCGCGCACCCCGGTCTCGCCGAGAAGGAGTACGACGACCTTCGCTCGCGGATGCTGATTGAGCTGTCATGCGGCGATGATACTCAGAACCTGGATGTGCTCGTCCTCAACGATGCTCCCCCGGGGGCCAGGTTCGATGTGGTCTATCATTCGCAGGGGATATACTGCTCCTCGCGACCTGACAGGGCCGCCTTCGAGGAGCGTGCCATTATGGACTACCTGGATGCCAAAGCAATCCGCGATCTGATGGGGCGCGATGAGAATGCAAATTGACACTGACCCAACACAGCCGATGGATAGGATAGGCTATTACCTGAAGCAGATCGACGCAAACAATGCCCTGCTCTTGAAGATTTCACAGAAGGGGCTCGATGTTTTCATCGAGGACGAGCTAGTCTTCAACGCGGGTTGTTTCCTGCTTCAGCGGTCAATCGCCGGGTGCATAAACCTCGGAATCCACATCATAACCACACATGACTTCCAGACTCCCGAGAGCTATGATGCCATTTTCGACACGCTTGCGTCGCGGGAGGTCATTCCTCTACAGCTTGCAGATCGGCTGAAGGGGCTGGTTGCGATAAGAAGCCAGTTGGTCAACCTCGATCCTGAGCTCGATACACTCACGGTTTTCAACGCAATCAGGCACGAGCTCGTGAGCATACTCGCATTCGAGAAGCACATCCTGAACTGGCTCAGGCCGGCGATATAGAGGCCCGTCAGGCTCGGCGGCCCGTGGCCCTCGCAGTATTCCTCAATCGCAGGTTTCGATCGCTTCGAGGCTGGCCGTGTATTCAGAACTCAGGCCGTGATACTTCGCGCCGTTGATCAAGTGGGCCATGTATGCCTTCGTGGGCTTGAATTCTCCCTCTTCGGTGGCCTTGTAGGTGAAGACCTCAATGATCTCCCCGGCGGGAAGCGTCACCCTGACATCCATGCGGCTGTAGAAGCCCTCCGCAACGTTCTCGAATACGTCGAGCTTCACCGTGTCCTCATCGCTGATGTCGTAGGTTACGCCCTCGACTAGCTCCGTCTCGGACGGAATGACGTCCGCAACACCTCCGTTCCTGATATCGGAAAATCGCGTGAAGGCCAGGCGATGGTTCAAGAGGCTGGCCTTGGTGATGGTGATTGTGCTCGGGCAGCGCTTGCGCATCTGCTCGAAATCCATATTTGAGCCATAAGCGAAATATAACATCCCTCTTGCGCCCCTTCCGGTTTGGCCAGGGCTTTTAGTTTGCCACGGCGGCTCATCGAGTTCGGGCCCACGCGGTTGACTTCCAGGCACCCCGGCGATTAGATTATGTTCCTGTAAATCTCGACCGTTGTCAATGAGTTTGAATCCACATAGCGACTAATCCGGAGAGCAAGGACCAATTGATGAAGAAGGCCAGTATTGAAGTTGATGTCTCGCGCGCAATTCTCGATTCATACTACCATGATCTCAGGGAGTGCCTGGTTAGCGATGTGATAATCGCCGGCGCCGGGCCTGCCGGCCTGACCGCAGCCTACTTGCTTGTGAAAGCAGGGCGAACCGTGACGATCATCGAGAAGAGGCTCTCGCCTGGGGGCGGCATCTGGGGGGGCGGCGCAACAATGAGCAGGGCAGTCGTTCAGGACTCCGCGATACCGATTCTGGATGAGTTTGGCATTCGATATAAGCCTGCCCAGGGAGACCTCTATACCATCGACACGATAGAGATGGCGTGCACCCTTTGCGGCTCCGCCATAAAGGCTGGTACGACGATGCTGAATCTGCACGAGATAGAGGACGTCTGTCTCAAAGATGGCCGTGTTAAAGGGGCGGTTGTCAATAGAAGCGTGCTGCACGAGATGTTCCCAATCGACCCGATAGTATTTCAATCCGAGATCGTGATCGACTCGACTGGCCACGAGGCCGCGGTAGTTCAGACACTTCGCAAGCGAGGCATCCTCAAAATCAAAGATGGCATACGACCTGACGGCAGCGCCTTTGGGGAGGACCCAATGGATGTCGAGGCCGGCGAGAGGTTCGTTGCCGCCAATGCGGGCGAGATATTCCCCGGGCTCTACATTGCAGGAATGAGCGTTTGCACGTGCTATGGCGGCCCGCGGATGGGACCCATATTCGGCGGCATGCTCCTTTCCGGCAAGAGGGTCGCGGAGATGATCCTCGGCGAATAGCACCTTGATGAATAAGGAGGCAGGGCTTCGCAGGAATTCGGTCAGAGAAAGCGCGCATCGTCGTGACATCCTGACCATTCGGAAATCGGCATTTATCAGAGGGCATCTCCTTGGGTGAGGCTCCGCTCGATCTATCGATCATCACCGTCGTATATGACGAGGCCACGGTCAAAGCGGCGGATGGCCTTCTGAAATCGGTCTTCAGGAGCCACTTCGACGGCTTATTCGAGATGATACTCGTCTCAAACGGCGCGCCTGATGATGTGCTTCGGCCGATATCCGATGGATACGATTGGCTGAGGATTCTCAGGTCAGACAGGAACCTTGGCTACGCGGGAGGCAATAACTGGGGCATGTTGAGGTCCCGCGGTCGGCTGGTTCTGCTTCTCAATCCAGACATAGTGGTCGAGCCTGATGCTCTCGCGAGGCTGGTCGAGTTCGTCGATTCGCATCCCGATATCGCTGGTGCAACCGGGAAGCTGTTAGGCGACGATGGGAAGGTGCAGGTCGGCTTTAACGTCCGCGGCCTTCCGACTTTCATGGCGGTGGTCTTCGACGCGCTTTTGTTTCATCGGGCGTTTGCATGGACTGGTCTCTTCAGGCACTACCTGGGGCGCGACTTCGACTATTCAAAGGCTCAGAGGGCGGAGCAGCCGGCCGGCGCGTGCCTTCTGGTCAGGCGCGAAATAATTGACCAGGTCGGTGTGATGGACGAGAGCTTCTTCCCCGTCTGGTATGAGGATGTTGACTGGTGCATGAGGATGCGGTCATATCAGCGCGAGCTCTGGTTCACCCCGGACGCTGTCTTCCACCATTCGGGGGCGGTATCGACCAAAGATTGGACGAAGGATTCTGCCACGCTTGCGAAATATCGGAACTTCGCCTATTTCTGCAAGAAGCATTTCGGCGGTCCCCTGTCGATTCTGGTCATTATCTCGATCGCCATCGGGATGCTGCTGCGATCGGGATTCGTTCTTCTTGGGATGCTGCTCAGAAAGGACCTTTCGAAGAGCGTCAAGAACTTCGGCGTAGGCGGATCGCGGGCTGCGCTCAAAGGATATATGAAGGTGCTCTGGCTATGTGTTCGGGCGAAGCTTTGATTTTCATCGGACCTGGTTCTCCGGACCAATCTCCGGCCTCGATGCTATGGTAAGCGTCGCAGTCATCATCGTCACATTCAACTCGGAGAGAGAGATTCGCGCCTGTCTCGAATCGATATCGGCGCAGAATCTCGAAGATTACAGGGTGGTCGTCGTCGATAATGCGTCGTCCGATGACACCGTAGGCGAAATCAGGCTGTCGAAAGCCGATTTGACGCTCATAGAGAACTCCACGAATCGCGGCTTCGCCGCCGCGTGCAACCAGGCCGCCTCGGCGGCGGATTCGGAGTTCATATTGCTCCTGAATCCCGACGCAAGGCTCTGCGATGGGGCCGTGAGCGAGCTGGTCTCGGCGATCAGATCCGAGGATGGGGCCGGGATAGCTGGCCCGAGGCTGCTCTCCGAGGACGGGAGGCTCCTCCCCTCTGCATATCGATTCCCGACGATATTTCAGGAGATCGCTTATCTGTTCAGGCTCAAACCGATACTCACGTCCGGGCCATTCAAAGCCATCTTCGGCAAGTTCCTCTCCCGCTGGTTCGGACAATTCGATCCGCACGACACGAGGCGCGTCGTCGACTCGGTGCTCGGAGCTTGCATGCTCATTCGGGGAGAATTATGGCGGGAGTTGAATGGCTTCAATGAGCGGTTTTTTCTCTTCTACGAGGAGAAGGACTTCTGCAAGAGGGCGCTCGACGCGGGATACCGGACGATATTCGTTCCGGATGCACAGGCAATTCATGAGATTGGGGCTAGCTGCAGGTCAAATCCTACCGAAACAGACATAATGAAGCGCGAGAGCATGATGAGGTACTACCGCAAGCACAAGTCGCTTTGCACCAACGTCGTGCTGTGGATTGCAGTCCTGCTGAGTAGCCTCTTCGCTACACGTTGCCGGATGTTTTCGCGATGCAGAAACGGGTGAGAGTTCGTCGGGATATTCAAACGCCCTATTGCCTGTTATATTAAGTGGGGAATTGACCTTCATTGGGGCTGCGAGATTTCGAATTTACACGATCAGAGATTGAGAAGACCGCCATATGGCGATATTGAGAGAGCAAATCGAGGAGCGAGAGCGCAATTTCCTCTGCGAAAGCGCGACGCTGAGCTCTGAGAGCCTCGGTCGCGAGCGAGACGAGTCCGAGTGCTCCATAAGGACCTGCTTCCAGAGGGACAGGGACCGCCTTATTCATAGCAAGTCGTTCAGGCGTCTGAAGCACAAGACTCAGGTTTTTCTGAAGCCGCAGGACGACCACTATCGGACACGTCTGACACACACGCTGGAGGTTGGCCAGATAGCCAGGACCATCGCTAGGGCGCTGCGACTCAACGAGGACCTTGTGGAGGCAATTGCGATGGGCCACGACCTGGGGCACACGCCGTTCGGCCATTCGGGAGAAGCTGCGCTCACCGAGATTCACCCTGGGGGCTTCCATCATCCGGTGCAATCCCTCCGCGTGGTGGATTTGCTCGAGCGTGATGGAGTTGGGCTGAATCTGACATTTGAGGTCCGGGATGGCATCTCTAAGCACTCCAAGGGGCTGGGGCGTCTCATACCTGATGATCGAAGCCATTTGCCTCGCACGCTAGAGGGGCAGATAGTGCGAATCTCGGACATAATCGCATACGTGAACCACGACATAGACGACGCAATTCGGGCCGGAATTCTGACCCAGGATTCAATCCCCCCGGAGATCGCATCGGTGGTCGGAACCGGTCATTCCGGAAGGATTGGGACGATGGTCAATGATGTGATAGAGGCGACCCAGAATGTCGGGATGGAATACATCTCGATGAGCAGTGCCGTCTGCAAGGCAACTGAGAACCTCCGAGCCTTCCTGCATGAGAACGTCTATAACCACCCCGGCTCTGTCCAGGAGTTCAGAAAGGCGAAGGACCTTCTAAAGCAGCTCTATACATACTACTTGAACCACATAGACAGAGTGCCATCGATGCTCACCTCCAGCGAGTGGTCCGGAGGCGACAACCAGGCCGTATGTGATTACATAGCCGGAATGACCGACAGCTACGCAATCTCCTGCTACGAGGAGATATTCTTGCCCATTCCGTGGGCGAAGGGTGTGGGCAGAGATGTTTTTGCCTGAGATCGATCTCCATCTCCACTCCACTGCATCCGACGGGACTTGCAGCCCGATGGAGCTCGTTCGCATGTCCGCAAAAATGGGGCTTTCCGCTATTGCGATCGCCGACCATGACACTGTGGCTGGGGTCCTCGAGCTCAGGGGGCAGGAGCTCCCCCCTGGCCTCGAATTGGTCCCGGCCATCGAGATCGGCTCACACTTCCTTGAGAGATCGCTGCACATACTGGGCTACTTCATCAATCCGCTCAACGATGGGCTCAGGCAATTCATGGACTGGAAGCTCGATGCGCGACGGGCCCGCGCGGAGGAGATAGTGCGAAAGCTGAGCGCGGGTGGGATACCCATAGACATGGATGCCGTACTCGAGGTAGCAGCCGGGGGAGCACTGGGCCGTGCGCATATCGCGCGGGTTCTCGTAGAGCGTGGAGCGGCGTCATCCGTGAATGAGGCCTTCGACCTTTATCTCAAGCGTCGCTCTCCTTACTTCGTCCCGATGATGAATCCGGACCCGTTCGAGGCCATAGCCCTTATCAGGGCTGCCGGGGGCGTCGCGTCGCTCGCACACCCCATCTTCCTGCGGGATTCGTTCCTGCAGGAGGTCTTGCCCATGTTGCTTGACGCCGGCCTCCAGGCTATAGAAGTCCTGTATGGCTTCGATCCCGATTTCGGATTGACGGTCGAGGAGCACCTGCATCGCTGCTCCGAGATATCCGGCCTCGCTGCGGCATACGGCCTCGCCAGGACCGGGGGCTCGGACTTCCATGGCGCGGCCGTGAAATATCAGAGCATCGGTTCCGCACACGTGCCATTGTCATTCCTCGAAGAGCTGAAGTCGAGACACCGCGGTGGACTATATGGGAATTCCGCAGATTGCACCGATTGAGCAGAAATGACTTTGAGGTGATCGTCGTCGGTGGGGGGCCTGCCGGGGCAACATGCGCGCTGCACCTTGCTTCTGCCGGAGTCGATGTCGCCCTCTTAGAGAAGACGACGATCCCGAGGTTCAAACTCTGCGCCGGGGGCTTCAGCAGCCGGGCGAAGTCTCTTCTCGGCCTGGACGTGGACGCGGCCGTCCTGAACAATGTTGATGCGGTCGAGTTCCTGGGACACCACCGCCTGAGACTTCGAAAGGACTCACCTGCGATATTCGGGTGGGTAGTGAACCGTGAGCGATTCGATGCACTGATCGTGGAAGAGGCTCGCAAAGCCGGTTGCGTCGTACAAGACCGGAGCGAGGTCACGGGCGTGAGAATTGGCGATGACGGAGTTGAGGTTAGCTGTCGGGATGGCTCCATGTATAGGGCGCGGGGGATAGTCGGCGCGGATGGCGCGAGGAGCGTTGTCAGAAAAGGCCTTGGGGCGGCTAAAATCAGGCGTCGGGGCGTGACAGTCATGTATGAGCTAAGACCGATATCCCCGGACGCTAAGATAGACAATATCATCAAGTTCGACTTCGGCGTGGTCCCCTACGGCTACCTCTGGATATTCCCGTATGGGAAGAAACTCTCGGTAGGGGCGATGACGTCGCAGGACAACCTGCCCGGTGCCAAGGACCTGGTTCAGTCCTATATCGCTGAAGATGACTATCTCTCATCCGGGTTCGAGGCGAATTTTCTCGGGGGCCGGGTGGTCCCCTTCTGGAGGGGGGAGCGCCCGCTGGGTGGCGCTCGGTGCATACTCGCGGGGGACGCTGCAGGCTTCATAGATGCCTTTGTTGGCGAGGGCTTGAGCTGGGCAATCAAGAGCGGGAAGATAGCCGCCTTCGCCGTCCTTGCGAGCCGCAATGGAGATGGTCGGCTCAACCATTTATATCCTGAATACCTCGGTCGCCTCAAGCGAGAGATTTTCCCCGAGCTCAGGAGAGCGTATTGGTTCGGGCGCACCGCGTATAGGCACCGCGAGCTCGTCTTCAAGGGCGTCTCGAGGCTTGCCCGAAGCACTGACCTCTTCGCCGAGATAGCAGAGAGCGAGATCTCCTATAAATCACTTATATGGAAGACCATTAGCCAATTCCTACGAGGGAATTGAACGCGTGCGTCGGGTGGGTGCAGTGCAATTCATTCGGCGCTAAACGGGTTGCATGAGACGAGATGACTGTTGAGAGTTTCATGAAGAATATCCTCGAATCGCCCAAGGATAGCCGATGCGTGGCGGCAGTGAGGGAGATACCTCTCCGTGAGGCGAGATATGCAGATGTAGATCCTCCTCCCCCCGAGGAGCTGAGGACCGCTCTGGCCTCCATGGGGATCGAGCGACTATATGCGCACCAGGCGAGGTCGTTGGAGCTAAGCCGAGGGGGAGAGGATATAGTCGTGGTCTCGATAACGGCTGGCGGCAAGTCACTCTGCTACAACCTCCCTGTCATAGAGTCGCTTCTGGAAAATCCGAGGGGGGTGGCGCTATACATGTTCCCCACTAAGGCCCTGTCGAGCGACCAGGAGATTGTTCTCAAGCAAATGCTGGATGGACCGGGATTCAAGAATCGGGTCATCAGCGGGGTCTATGACGGTGACACAAACAGCTACTGGAAGAAAAAGAACCGGGAGCGCGCGAACATCATCATTACGAACCCAGACATGCTGCACGTCGGGATACTGCCGAACCACTCCAGATGGGAGCGTGTCTTCGCGAACTTGAAGTTCGTCGTGCTCGATGAGATCCACACCTATCTTGGCGCGTTCGGATCGAACGTGGCGAATGTTCTGCGGCGCCTGAAGCGAATCTGCGAGGGGATGGGATCGAGGCCGCAGTTCATCTGCTGCTCCGCGACGATCAGCAACCCGGTCGAGCTGGCGGAGCGGATCACGGGCCGGCGGGTGCACCTCGTCGATGACGACGGCGCCCCGAGAAGCAAGAAGCATTTCATCATCTGGAATCCTCCACCGATCAGCGATGATGCCTCGATAAGGCCGGGCCTATTTGGCCAGGCGAGACGCCTGGTCTCTGAACTCGTGAAATCGGACGTTCAGACGATATCCTTCACGGCCACGCGCATGGGTGCGGAGGTTCTCGCAAAGAACGTGAGGGAGGACCTTAAGGCTGTTAGCGATGACCTCCCCAGGCGCGTCAAACCCTACCGGGGTGGATACCTGGCACAGAACCGGCGCGACATCGAAAGAGCGCTGATGGAGCGGAGGTTGCTCGCGGTAGTCAGCACCAGCGCACTGCAGCTCGGGGTCGATATAGGCTCCCTGGAGGCTTCTGTGATGGTAGGCTATCCGGGGACGATAGCGGCAACCTGGCAACAAGCGGGTCGCGCGGGTAGGAAGCGCGGGGAGAGCCTGGTTATCCTGGCAGCCGGACCCAATCCTGCTGACCAATACATCGCGCAGAATCCGGACTATATCTTCGAAAGAAGCTCTGAGAGTGCGGTCATCGATCCCGACAACCCATATATATTGACACAGCATATTTGCTGCGCGTCTGTCGAAAGGCCACTTGCAGACAAGGACTTCGCCTATTTCGGGCCGCTCTTCCACCCCATAGTCAGCATCCTCGAGAACGAGGGGCGCCTGAGGAGGATCGGTGAGGCGTGGTATTGGGCATGCGACGACTATCCCTCCCGTGAGACCGGCATCAGAACAGTCACGGGAGACCGGCTCTCCATCCAGGTCTGGGACGGAAATCGCAAGGGTGATGTGATTGGGGAGATCGACTCCGCAAGCATCTCGTTCATAGCCTATCCTGGGGCGATCTACATCCACGAAGGTGAGACATACCGCGTGACGCATGTCGATTGCGAGCGAGAGACGGTGACGGTCGAGAAGGCGGATGTCCCCTATTACACGACGCCAATGATGAGGCACTCGATAAAGGTGCTGGAGACTCTCGACGCAAGGAGCTATCCCAAGTTCCTGGTGGTGAATTGCTCGGCGAACGTGACGTTCAGGACAGTCGGGTACATGCGCCGACGGTTCGCGAATGGCGAGAATCTCGGCACTTTCGAGCTTCTGCTGGATCCGGTCGTTCTTGACACAACGGCGGCCTATCTTATGATCTCCGATGAGTTGAAGAGCGCACTCGATGAACAGGGCTTGTCGCCCCAGGGCGGCCTGGTGGGCCTGAAGAACCTCATCGCAGTCACCGCACCAATGCTCGCGATGTGCGACCCGAGGGACCTCGAGGTAATCATCGACTCGGAGAATTTCGAGAGGCAGGTCATCTTCATATTCGATCGGTTCGAGGGCGGCCTGGGATTCGCCGAGAAGATCGGGAGCGCCTTCGAGGAAATGCTTTCGATGTGCCTCAAGGTGGTTATAAGATGTCAGTGCAAGAATGGTTGCCCATCTTGCGTCGGGACTGCTGTCACCGAGCAAGAGGCGTCTGGACTTCCGCTCGATGACATCGCAGTGCCGAGGAAGGACGCTGCGAGAAGGCTGTTGGAATTGATGTTGGAATCTTGATAATATATTTCATGACCTTTGCCGCAGGCAAGCGCATGCTTGCACAGGAGAGGTACTCAATCTCACAGAGCCATTATGAATTTCGAAACAGCCTCGGATAAGGGAGCACGTCGATGGCAACATCTGGAAGGGGAACTCTATTAGAGGGAGCGGGATCCAGACGCTCAGCCTCGCCGATATATCTCGACCAGACTGATATTCTCGAAAAGGTAGTCGTTAGGAAGCGCCCAAGAAGAGGACGCCGGATCGTGTTCGGTTGGTATGGGGGGAAGTTCAGTCACCTTGATTGGCTGTTGCCTCTGTTGCCTTCTGCACACCATTATTGCGAACCTTTTGCCGGTTCGGCCGCTGCGCTGCTAAATCGTAGCCCCTCTCCCGTCGAGACCTACAATGACATCGATGGAGAAGTCGTGAATTTCTTTCGAGTATTGCGAGATCGACATGATGAAATCATTTGGGCGATAAGGCTAACGCCTTTTTCCCGGGAGGAGTTTCACCTAGCAGTCAATGGATCGATGGAAAATATCTCTGATCTCGAACGTGCGAGGCGCTTTTACGTTCGTGCCAGGCAAGCCAGAACAGGCCTAGCTCAAACTGCGACGCTCGGGCGCTGGGCTAACTGCAAGAACACGAGCAGATCTGGTATGTCAGGCGTAGTGTCGCGATGGCTTGGCGGGGTCCAGGGATTGGGGGAGATAGCTGAGCGCCTGTTGCGAGTTCAGATTGAGAATCGACCAGCGTTGGAATTGATTCACATCTACGATAGCCCCAATACTCTTTTCTACTGCGACCCTCCCTATTTGCACGCAACCCGTGGCGATGACAAGGCATACGGGTTTGAAATGAACAACAAGGAGCACGCCGAACTCGCAGAGGCTCTGAGACTATGCAAAGGCAAGGTAGCACTATCTGGATATAGATGCGAACTGATGGACAAATGGTATGGGAACTGGAGCCGGTTTGATGCACCTGTCAGGCAGTGCCACTCAATCAAGAAACCTAGACAAGAATGTCTATGGATGAACTACTGAGATGCCCTCGCTGGACTATGAACGCGCAGCTAGTCTGCTAGAGGAGCTCTTTTCCGAAGCCGAGAAGAACTCCCAGAATGGAGAAGTCCCTCAGGCTTCCGCAGAAATAGCATCCGCAGCAGATTTGCTCTTCTCTTCGAGAATAAAATCGTACCGTGAAGTCCTCATTGGGTGTGGACTAGCGCGACTGCTCGATCCATCAATCAATATTCGCCTGCCCTATATAAGCCAGGGCGAAGAAGCGTTCAACGGACGAACGCTCGATGAACGAGTCATTAATCCCTTCCTACAGAGGAGATTCGTCCCGTGCTCCAGGGGCCCATACTTGGCGATTTTTCGGAGAAGCGTGAGGTTCGTTCCGGAGACAGCAGTGGGCCTCCGCGACAAAGATGGCTATAGCGCCCTGTTGGTATTCATCGATGCGCTGGAATCTTCGGATGAGAGTACCGCCCGAAGTATCGTGGCCTATATAATATATTGTTTTGTTCTACTGCGTGATGAGGCGAGGATTCCTGTCTCGAGGATCAGTCGAATGAGCTTAGAACAATGGCGTGTATTGATTGGGGGGCTTCTGTCCTCGCAGAGCGGCGGATTGCTTCCTGTGCTGTTGGCAGTCGCGATGCTTCGCACCATAAAAATTTTCTACAAATTGCGGTGGGAGATCTCTTGGCAGGGCATTAATGTATCTGACACGGCATCTGGCATGGCGGGAGATATAACGGTCAAACAAAACGGCAATATAATCTTGGCAATTGAAGTGACGGGGCGTCGCATCGAGAAGGCCCGCATCATATCGACATTCAACACAAAGATTTTGAGGTCGGGTGTTGTCGATTATCTATTTGTATTTTCTATGACGCCTCCGACTGACGACGCTGTACAGGCTGCTTCTGCCTATTTCTCACAAGGTCATGAGCTGAATTTCCTTGAGATCAGGGACTGGATTATAAACAATCTTGGTACAACCGGTTCCGTCGGTCGCAAGATTTTCAAAGATGAACTTCTCGCACTATTGGACACCAGCGAAGTGCCAGCGTCAGTGAAAATGGTTTGGAACGACATCGTGAACGAAGCTATTAGCTTTTAGCTGAAGACATGGGTCGATGGATATTTAACCGAGGAGTTGCGTACATCTTGAGAATGACGCCGAACCGAGGAATATGTCTGCACAAGCTCGAAAACCAGTAAGTATCGGGCTGATTGAGCTGAATAGCATTGCGGTCGGGATCGAGACCGGCGACGCGATGTTGAAGGCCGCGTATGTGAACCTGCTTCGTGCCTCGACCATCTGCCCGGGGAAGTATATAGTGCTGGTCTATGGAGCGGTCGATGCGGTCCGCGCCTCGGTTCAGGCCGGGCGGGAATGCGGAGCTGAAAACGTCGTGGACCACCTGATAATCCCGAGTGTTCACCCCGAGGTGATTCCCGCTATCGCAGCCGCGACGGAGGTCGAGGTGGTCAACGCAATCGGGGTCATCGAAACTTTCTCCGCCGCTTCGTCGATAGTGGCCGCGGACTTTGCTGCGAAGGCCGCCGACATACAACTGATCGAGATTAGGCTCGCAAATGGCATCGGCGGCAAGTCGTTCGTCGTTATGACCGGTGAGATTGCTGCCGTTCAGGCCTCAGTGGCAGCCGGAGAGGCCCATCCCAGAGGGCAGGGCCTTCTCCTGAAAAGCGTTGTCATAGCGTCGCCACACGAAGACCTCAAGGACGCGATTCTCTAGGGCACCGTACCGCCGATGTCCTGAAGATGGGTCCTAATTCTAATTGACCTTCTCTGGCTCCGTTGCCTCCTTTATTTCTGGCAGGCATTCTACTGGGGCCAAATATGGCCTGATCTCGCACACTTCCATGATGGTGTCGATCAGATTCAGCGCCTTGTGCTCGAGTTCCAGCACATCCC
>JAFGIT010000069.1 GCA_016929465.1 Candidatus Coatesiibacteriota bacterium
GTCAGATGGGTAATCCCCGACAAGACCGAACCCCCTCGCGTGACCAAAGTCTCTATGCTACTTCAGGAGCAGTTCCTGAATTCGCCTCCGGTCGCGATCCAGCAGATCAAGAAGGCCATTTTGCACATGTTCGTGCGGGCCTATGAGATGTTGGGCCACATAAAGGATGATATCTCGAATGATAACAACGAGAAGAAAGATGAGATAATCAAGCTGGAGGATGAACTCGATCGCCATCAGGCGGAGATCACTGAGTACATAAGCCTCGTTATGCACAAGGGCGTCTCCGTGTCCGACAGCGAAACGCTAACTCACCTCCTTCACGCGGTCAACGACGTCGAGAATATCGGGGATTCTGTGGAGAGCACCTCGAATCTCCTTCAGCGCCTGGCAAAACTCGGCCAGAAATTCTCCCCCGCAGCAAAAAGCGATATCATCGAGATGGTGACGCTCGTCGCCTCGATGGTTGATGATTCGATTCGCGCTCTCGAGCACGAGAGCAGGCGAACTGCGATGAGCGCGATTGAGAAGGAAGCGCGAATCGACGAGATGAAGCGGAAATTCCGCAAGCGGAATAGGGATAGATATGTTGCGTATAAGCGCGGTGAGAGCACAACAGAGGAAAAACTCTGGGGCCAGGTCATCTCCAATGATGTAATCTCTAATATGGAAAAGATTGCCGATAATGCTGAGAACGTTCTCGAGGCTTATAAACTCGCTGCAGAGAGCAAACCCACGGATCAATGGGTGAGAGATCATGAGGCTTAGAGTGTATTTTGCTATTTGTGCCTTCTGTTTTTTGGGAGGCTGTATAGGTTGCGGCACGGAGCACGGCATGTACGAGGGCTCTCAGATAAGCTCTTCGATCATGCTTTTTGTCCTCTATGCCTTTTCATTTGTTTGCATTCTCGGGTCATTGCTCAAACGCTGGGGGATGCCTTTTCTCTTTGCGGGCACCTTTGTGCTCGTCTGCTGCACCGTAATGCTGTTGATGACACCGTACCTGTGGTTGGGCATGGTATTGCTCGCCGCTGGTCTCGTTGCGTCATATTTCGCGTACAGCCGTAATCGCAGCGGGACAGGCTCTTAGAGGGCGGAGACGGACCCTATCCCAGGTTTCAATGATATTCGGTTGCGTCTCATGGTGACGGGCGATTTCACTCCGGTCCCTATTTGGCGTAGGCCTTTCTCGAATGAGGAGCAAATTAATATTGCGATTGATTGATTCTGGTTCATGCTCAGCCGAGCTCAATATGGCAATAGATGAGTCGTTATTCTCGACCTTCGATTGTGACACGGCCGAGCCGGTTCTGAGGCTTTATACATGGAATCGGCCTTGTTTGACGCTGGGCTACTTCCAGAGGGCGGCCGATGCGGTAAGAAGGGATGCGTGCAGAGAGCGGGGAGTCGATGTCGTAAGACGGATAACAGGCGGAAGAGCTGTTCTGCACGACCAGGAATTGACATATTGCATCGTGGCCCCCGTAAAGAGGGGACCCTTTGCCGGGCGCTTGATCGACTGCTATCAGGCCATAGCGACCTGTCTCGCCGAAAGCTGCGAGCAGCTGGGAATATCGAAGAACATGATAGAGGTCGTAACCGGGGCTCGCGGCGGCAGCGCATCTGCGGCATGCTTTATGATGGCCTCAGCGTACGAGATAATGGTCGGAGGTCGCAAGCTGATCGGCAGCGCACAGAAACGCAACGACGACGTCTTTGTTCAGCATGGCTCGATCCCCCTGCGAATCGATATGCCGCTGACATTGAGCGTGATGCGGCTCGAGGAGAATTCGCCCGGGGGCGGCGCGGGTCTCCCGATGCCTTCGTGCCTGGAGGAACTCGCAGGCAGGCCGCTCGAATATGATGAAGTGAAGAAAGCAATCAAGGAGGGTTTCAGGCTGTCTCTGGAGGAGGAAGTCGTGCCCTCGGATTTGAGTGAACAGGAAGCGCGGCTCGCGGGAGAGCTTGCCCGCGAAAAATATGGGACTGACGCCTGGAATTTTCGCAGGTAGCCCATTAAATCGCCGTCGATGCGGCGCAAATTGCTTGGAGGTTTCCTTGTTTTGAGGGCAAATGGTAGGAAGAATAATGAGATTCGCCCGGTAGAGATTGAGCGGGCATTTGCGAAGTATGCAGAGGGTTCTGCCTTAATCACGATGGGTAATACGAAGGTCTTGTGCACAGCCACGGTCAGAGAAGAACTGCCGCAGTGGCTCCGTGGATCTGGACAGGGATGGATCACCAGCGAGTATGGGATGCTGCCCCGCTCTTCACCAAATAGGATACCCAGGGAGGCAAGCAGGGGCAGAATCACTGGTCGAACGCACGAAATACAGCGTCTGATCGGTCGGTCTCTGCGGGCAGTTGTCGATCTCACTATGATAAAGGACAGGACTATATGGCTCGATTGTGACGTCATACAGGCTGATGGTGGAACGAGAACAGCCTCTGTTACTGCGAGCTTCGTCGCGCTCTGCGATGCGCTGACCTGGCTCGGTGGGGCGGACCAGGGATTGCCGTGCCTCTCAGGATTTGTGGCGGCGACAAGTGTTGGAATTGTATCCGATGAGCTTCTGCTCGATCTCGATTACTCTGAGGATTCGACAGCAGCGGTCGATATGAATATTGTGATGACGGACACTGGCAAGTTCATCGAGATTCAGGGGACCGCCGAGGCCCAGCCTTTCGGGCAGGACTCGCTGACAGAGCTGATTTCGCTGGGCAATCACGGGATATCACAGCTGGTTGAGATTCAGCGTCGGGTTCTTGGTGATGTGTCCCATCTGATGGCGGGATATTAGTCTGCTCCGGAGCGATTTCCGGAGCGTTTTCTGAACTATTTATTGGCTTTTAGTGTTAATCGAATGAATATGTCGATGACTGATACATAAGGAGTAAATGAAATGTCGCAAGTCTGTGAAATATGTGGCAAGAAGCCGATGTCCGGGCATAATATCAGCCACGCGCACAATGTAACCAACCGTCGTTGGCTTCCCAACCTCCAGACGGTCCGCACCAACGTGAACGGCCATGTCAAGCGAGTCAAGGTCTGCACAAGCTGCCTGAAAGCCGGGAAGGTAGAAAAGTTCGTCAAGTCCGCCACCCAAAAGCAGTTAAGACCCTCGGCCGAGGAATCGAAGAGCTAAATACGGATTGCCGCGATTCAAAGCCGAAATCGATAGGGGGAGCTTGTGGAGCAGAATTCCTCGATCCTCGTTGTTGAGGATTCGGCCGGGCTAAGGGAGAATCTCGTCCAGACTCTCTCTATGGGCGGCTACTCGGTGCAGGCGGCCGATAACGGCCACTCCGCGCTTGAGATTCTCGAGACTGAGTCCTTCGATGTCATAATCACTGATATCAGGATGCCCGGAATGGACGGCCTTGCGCTCCTGGATCAGGTTCTGGCCATGGACGGGAAGCCCGAGACCGCTGTCATTTTGATGACGGCCTATATGACAATTGAATCGGCTGTGTCGTCCCTGAAGAAGGGGGCGTACGACTACATCACAAAGCCCTTCAAAATCGAGCAGCTTCTGCACACCGTCGAGACTGTAATAGACAAGCGGAGGCTTAAGCTCGAGAATGTCCGGCTGAACAACGAGCTCAAAGAGCTCAACAGGGAGCTCGAGGAGAAGGTCAGGCTTCGAACGAAGCAGCTCCAGGAGTCTCAGAATGAGCTGCAGGAGAATTACCTGCAGGTTATCAAGTCATTCGCGGTCGTTCTCGAGGAAAGAGACGCGTACACACAAGGTCATTCCTCTCGTGTCACCGAGTACTCGGTCCGGATTGCGAACGAGATGGGACTTCCCGAGGGTCAGATAATCGCTCTTCAGATTGGTGGGAATCTGCACGATATCGGCAAGATCGGAATCCCCGAGGAGGTTCTTAGAAAACCGACCAGGCTGACAGATGATGAGTGGCGCGTTATGCGTGAGCATCCTATCAAAGGTGCACGCATGGTCGAGCCGCTGAGCTTCCTCTCGAAGGAGAGGATACTCATCAAACATCACCATGAGCGCTGGGATGGCAGAGGCTATCCCGACGGCCTCGCCGGGGAAGAGATACCGCTGCTCTCCAGGATACTCTGCGTTGCGGATTCATTCGACGCAATGACCTCGACGAGAAGCTATCGAAGGCGGATGGCGCTTGCCACGGCCATAGCCCAGATCGAAGAGAACAGGGGCACACAGTTCGATCCCAGAATCGTTGACGTGTTCATGAATTGCCTGAAGGAATTCGGGATTATAACCTCGATGGACTGCGTAATTCTCGCCGCCGGTAAGGGCAAGCGCATGAACAGCGATCGCCCGAAAGTACTCACCCAATTGCGCGGCAGACCCTTGCTGGGCTATGTTCTCGATCTGATGGCGAAGTTTGGGATGCACAAGACCTATATAGTCGTCGGCCATGGCGCCAATGAGGTCAAGGAATTCGTCCAAAGCACTTATTTGCAGGGAACCACCAATAATTGGTTCAGTGCCCACAGCCGGGCGCATCGCGAGGAATTAATCGAGTTCGTCCAGCAGAAGGAACAACTCGGCACAGCTCACGCTGTCGCGCAAGTCCTGCCACATCTGGTCCCCTCCAGAAATAGCATGCTGATTTTGAGTGGCGATGTCCCGCTGCTCAGCTTCAATACCATCAATAAATTGATCGACGAGCAGATGAGAACCGATGCAGGTCTGGTTCTTGCGACCGCTGACCTCGATGACCCGGGTTCTCTGGGCAGAATAGTCCGCAACGAAGAGGGCGAGCTAAAAGCGATCGTAGAGGCCTGCGAAGCTAGTGAAGAGGAACTGGCGATCAAGGAGATCAATGTCGGCGCATATTGCCTGTCTGGCGACCGTCGCTTTCTCGATTTCTTGGGCAAGGTCGAGAATGACAACTCCCAGGGCGAGTATTACCTCACAGACGCAATCCGGCTATTCATGGAAAAAGGCAACCGAGTGCGTCTCTGCAAGATCGCTGATAGCCGTGAATCGCTCGGTATCAATACTATCCAGGACCTCGAAAGGGCAGAGAAATACATCGATGGGATAAACCTCTCAGCTCCCCTCGGCACCAATTTTCCCTAATCGACCAGCGAGAAGTCCCAATGCGAATCCAGGGAACCGACGGAATACGTAGGCCGACCTCACCGGATAATGCAGCTCGCGTCAAGGGTCTGAGCCCGCTCGATGCATTTCTGAAAGGAGGACTCATCACCCCCTCCTTCATGGAGCTTTACGCTTATTCATTCCTAACCGACCTCTCGAGGCTCGAGAGAATAAGTCCGGGCGAATCCGTCGTCGTCGGCTGGGACCCCAGGGATCCGAAAGGCGAATTCATCGAGGCCTTCGTCAGCGGCATTCGCAAGGCTGGAGCAAGTGTATTGTCACTCGGGATCATCCCAACCCCAGCGGTTCCAGCCTACATGCTCCGAGCCGGCGCTGCAGGCGGCGCGATGATCACGGCCTCCCACAACCTGAAGGACCAGAATGGCGTCAAGCTCTTCTGGAAGGAGCAAGGCCTGAAATACCTGCCCCAGGATGATGTCCGCCTGACGAGAGTAATACTCGAACTCGCGAAGAGCACCGATCTCCGCGAAATCGCCCCAGCCGGCGAGGTCATCGACCGCCATGAGGATGCCTCGTCGATGTTCAAGAGCTTCATGCTCGATCCGACGAACAGCTGGCTTGAGCCCGGTAGCATGCAGGAGCTCGACCTCGACAGGATCGATCTCGTTGTTGACACGGCCAACGGCTGTTTAAGTAAATTTGCCGGCAATTTATTCAGGAATTGGGGCTTCACCAATGTCCACGAGGTCAACACCAGCCTCGCGGGCGACGTCAATGAGGGTGGAGGAGTTGCAGCACTGGAGGGGACCGAGATCATTTCGAGAGCGGACGTCTTCGCAACTGAGGGCGGATCGGGTTCCCCGTTCTCGGAGCACCAGGCCGTGCTGCAGATGTTTCGCCTCGCGGATGAGCGCAGGCAGGAATTCCTCTCGGGGACGAGGCTTCTCGTCGCTGCTGTGTTCGACGCTGACGGAGACCGCTTCTTTAGGCTCGATTACTCTCCTCACAAAGATGCACTGATTGTGACATCGGGAGATGAGGCGGCATTCCTCCAGGCGAAATACCTCGTGGAGTCTCGATCGGTCTCAGGAAGACCGCGAATCGTGCACACCGTTGAGAGCGACATAAACGTCGGTGCTTTCGCTGACGAATCTCTCGGAGTAAGCCCGGTGATGACAGCGGTGGGGGATAAGTGGGTGTTATATGAAGCTTTCGCGGCGCTCATCGAAGGCAGGCTTGAGCTATTGAAGAGGACCCTCGCCGAACTCGATAGGGAAGATGCCATCAAGGAGCTCGAATCGGCTGACAGGAAGCTCGCATCAATTCGATCCCAGCGATCTAGCGATAGCCAGGACTATTTCGACCTCGAGAATGAAGTAGAAACAGTGCAGTCCAAGCATCTCTCTCCAGATCAGATCATCGAGCTCGAAAAGGCTCTGCTCGAACAGGGGGCAATCCCCTACTTGATGGGATTTGAGGAGACCGGCCATTCCATAGCGCCGGCCATCCTCGAATTCAGTTCGACAGCCAACTGCCAACTGCCAACTGCCAACCGGTTATTCTTCGCCGGCAACGGCTTGAAGGCGGCCATCAACACATTCGTGGCGACACAGACGGCTCTGAAATCAATGGACGTCGAGGCTTTCCACGAGATGATGGAGGCCCCATTCCCGCGCGGCTTCAAGAGGACCTTCTACGCCTACTACACGCGGAAGGAGGAATTCGCCTTCGGCACGGACTACTGGCACGAGCTCGCCCTGTGGTTGGAATATGCTTGTCAGACCCGCTTTGGCGCGGAGTTCGACGTCAGGAGGAAGGAATTCGCCGAGGAGCTGGACATGGTCTTCATTTCACTGTCACAGAAAGGTAGCTCGATGACGGCGGCATCTGTGTTCGTCCGCAATTCGGGGACCGAGGAGAAGACAGGTGTGAATGTGAGGGGACCTAAGAGCCTGGCAGCTTCGCTCGATGCGGTGGGCGACCTTGCAAGGCGGAGGCTTCAGACCACCTTGAAAGACCCGAGCAGCGAATATGCAAAGGCCGAGACGAGAACACTGCGCGAGATGATAGAACTCGAACGGCAAGGCAAGGCCCTTTCCGTCGGTCTGGCCGTTTCCCTATTGAATGAGAGGCATCCTGATGTTGTGCCCGAGCGGCTGTTGCTGGAGATGTTCAAGCAGGATCTAATTACACTGGAATCGCTGACCGCATCTGCCGCGCCTCTAAAGACGACCGACCTCGGACGCTGGCTCGCCGGCTAAATGCGAGCTCTTTGGGGATAGAGGATTTAGTATCCTCTAACCGCACGACTGCACGAGCAGTCGGCCCATCTCTTTCGCGCTCTCGAGTGGCTTCAGGAATTCGTCCTTCTCCATCTTGTCAGTGCCAGCGACGCCATAGAACGGCTGTGACTTGAGAAGAACCGGCCTCATACGCATCTCGAGGGTGAATTGCTGAAGCGTGGCAAAGATCGCATTTGGTGGAGTGCAGTAGGATACCGCCACGAGGCAGCAGGGCTTATCGGCGAGCGGATGCTCGTTGTGCCCCTTGTATTGACCGAGGTGTGCAACACAGCTGAGTCTCTCTATCAGAGCCAAAAGACGAGATGGCACGTTGAAGTAGAGAGCGGAGCCGAGAACGATAGCATCGGCCTCCTTCATCTTCTCCAGGGCCACCTGCAGGTCGTCCTTGTGGACGCATAGATATGGCTCGTTCGCGCACACATCGTAACACGCGCGACATGGTCCGATTTTGAGCTCCGAGAGCTGTAGCGTTTCCGTCTCGACGCTGCCATCGACTTGCTTCGCGCCGTCGAAAATCGCCTGCACAATGCGGTTAGTGTTGCCTTCCTTACGCATGGACCCGACCAATCCCAGGATCTTCACCTTAGAATCCCTCCTATTCCTGAGTATGCCTTGTTTTCATTGCTGTCTTAACGGAATGAGTCAAACCAATATACACCCCTGACTCGCGTAACGGAAGTTCTGATCCTACTGGGAGCTCGCAATCAGAATGCCTTTGGAGTGGACTTCGCGTTTCGCATTCGGCTCGCCCGGCCTGGAAATGAGATGGGGATTCCGCCCCACTTGTATTTTGCATGTGTTTGCAGGATGCTAATCCGCCTTTTGTCAGTTGATTTTCAAATTACAGATCATTTGTGGAGGGGAGGAGACCATGCCTTCGTCTGCTATATACTGGAGATGTGCCTGTTACATTGCTCTCGCAATCTCTCTTTCTTGCTTTGCACCCCTTATATCGAACGGGGAGCCATTCATTGTTGCTTACACAGACGGTGATTCCTATCAGCTTGGTGACACACTCAGTGCGAGTCTGTCTGGTGGGAACACGTCCGCCGGGGGCATGTCGGTAGCGGTTTATGCTGGCTTTCTGACGCCAGATGGAGTTGTCTATACCGCCCACTACGATGGCTGGCGGACGTCGATCGAGCCGTGGATATCGGATATCTTTGTCCCCCAGGATTTCATGCTCGACAGGACAGTCTTCTGGTCGCTTGATCTCCCATGCGATTCGCCGCAGATCCGGGAAGACGGGCTCTATTGCTTTGTGGCTGCCCTTGCCAGGTCGCAGACTGCGGATTGGCTCTCCATAAGCTACGCGCCATTCAACGTCGGAAGCTCTGCTCCGTCGGATTTCTATGTCAACGCGGAGACCGGCGATAACGCGAATGATGGCTCTGAAGCAGCTCCGTGGAGGACGATAACTCACGCCCTGGAGTCAGTGAGTGGCAGCGAGGCGTCGCCGATTACTATCCATGTCATGTCAGGTGAGTATTCCGCATCATCGAACGGTGAGACATACCCCTTGAACATGAAAAGCTGGGTCTCTATTTGTGGTGAGGGCGCGGAGTCAACGGTCCTTGACGCTGAAGATGCAGCGTATCATGTGATTTACTGCGACGGTGTTCACGATCTGACGATCGAGGGAATGACGATTAAGGGCGGAAAGGCTGACGGATCCGGGATATTCGACCAGATAGGAGCGGGGATTCTCCTTGTTCGGCTGAGTTCACCTTTGATAAGGGACAACCTGCTATTAGAGAATGAATCGGTCGGGAGCGGCGGGGCCATCTATTCCTCGGACTGTTCGATGACTATTGAGAGCAATACATTGAGAAGGAATGTCGCCAGCGGCAGTGGCGGCGCCATTTTCTGCTATTTGGGATCACCCGAGATACTGAACAACACGTGCACGGGGAACACGGCTTCATATAGCGGCGGAGCTGTCTGCTGCTTCTTGAGCTCGCCGACGATCGTCGGGAATACGGTCGCGAATAATCGGGCGGAGGGCGAGCTCTTCGCCGGGGGTGGCATCTATTGCCAGGATTGCACCGGCTCAATCAGAGATAACGCGGTCATCCAGAACATCTCATTCGATTCAGGAGGCGGGATCGCCTGGTGGGGAACCGGCGCGGTCGAATTCCGGGGGAATACGATCTCGGACAATGTGTCCAATGGCCGGGGCGGCGGATTATACTTAAATGGCGCGGTATCGGTTCTCGTGACGGACAATGTGATCGAGAACAACAGCGCGGACGACGTGGGAGGGGGCATTTTCTGCGATGGGACCTCGGCGACAATCCAGGCGAACACAATCTCGGGCAATTCGACAAGCGGCGCCGGTGGCGGAATAATGCTCTGGGGGCTTTCAGGGCCATTTTCAATCGATAACAACACGCTCGAATACAACACGGCAGCAGCCTCCGGCGGCGGAATCTTCTGCCTGGAAAGCTACGGCGCGCTGACCCAAAACACGATAGCCAACAACACCTGCCCCTCCGACGGCGCGGGCGTCTCCTGCCACGGGGGACTTGTGAACATCGAACACAACAGAATCGAAAGCAATGCAACGTCGGCCGGATTCGGTGAGGGAGGCGGCGGAATCTCCCTGAATAGCTGCTCTCCCACTATCCAGAACAACACCATCATTTACAACGAGGCCTTCGCGTCCGGCGGCGGAATCTTCGTCTCCTGGTTCAGCTCACCCGTAATTCAGAAGAATGAGATAAGCTACAACCACGCCGCCTACGGAGGCGCGATATTCGTGGACTTGACCAGCACCCCAGCAATCGAGGACAATACCATGACAGGCAATCTTGCCGACAACGAGGGGCCTGATGTGTATTATGAGACGCCGCCCGAAGAGGACCTCACTAAAGACGACTGACAGCGGATGCTTATGCTCAGGTGGAGATAAGAATGCTGCTGGAGATGATGCACTCTTTGCCCATCTGGCGGGGAGAAACGCCTTGACAAAACAGCCCAAATCGCTGAGCGTGAATACACATATTTGGTGGTGGCGCTTCAGTGAAGAGCATTGATGAGATTCGGAGA
>JAFGIT010000070.1 GCA_016929465.1 Candidatus Coatesiibacteriota bacterium
CTGCCTGTCCCATCCCGGTGAATAATACGATCCAGCTGCAGCGGCCTCGACTCGCATTGGCTGCGTTGGTTTGAACACGGATATCAATACCCCGAGTGCAGCCTCCTCTCGCACAACGACTCCTCGAAGCTCTCGAATATGGGAGACAGAGACATGTCCGGATTTGACCGATAGTATAATCTGCTTTGTCTTGCCTCCCTTCCCTTCGTCATGGAAATAGAGCCGCCCGTCAATTCCTTTGTCAGCGCCTTTCCTTTCCTCGGCTGGCCTCGCGCCGACCAGCCCCAATGCCCACCATTGAAACTGGTAGGGATTTTCCTTGGCCAAGGCCATGGCGCCCGTCAGGGATACGGGCTCGCCAATGACGGCGAAATCCTTGCGGACCTTATCGCCAAATGTGCTCTCCAATCGATATTTCATCAGAGTCACCGCCAGATGTGTTATGTCGATGCCGATCCAGCGCCTCTTCAGTCGGTGTGCAACCGCAACAGTTGTCCCACAACCGCAGAATGGATCCAGAACGACATCCCCCTCATTGCTACTCGTCTTTATGATCCTCTCGAGAAGCGACTCCGGCTTCTGTGTTGGATATCCAAGGCGTTCCCTCGCTTGGGAACTTATTGGCTTGAGGTCAGTCCACACATCCTGCAATGGGACGCCGGGCATCTCATCAAGATAGCGCTTGTACGCTGGAACACAGCCTGGTCTGCTCTGGATAATCCTGCCCTCATCAATCAGTTGCTGCATTTTCTCTTTACTATAGCGCCAATAGCGAGTTACGCCCATGACCTCGTATCTTGGATTGCCTTTCCTCTCCCCGCCGGGTCCCGTCAGATCTCCGAGCCTGTATCTGCGGCCAGTGCCTTCCTCCACATAGCGATAGAATCTATCTATGTATTCTTGGTCATAGGGAGTATGAATAGGATCCCAGATCCAATCATCGCTCTTTGTATAGAAGAGAATAACGTCATGTATGCGTCCATGTTGTCGCCGGCCTTGCTTCGTATCGCTGTGAGCGCTACTTCTCTTCCAGATGATCTCAGTCCGAAAGTGTCGCGGCCCAAAGATGGCATCCATCAGTAGCTTTAGATAATGACTCGCCGTCGGATCGCAATGCAGATATATGCTGCCCGTCGGCTTCAGGATTCGTCTTAACTCAGCCAATCGGGGCGCCATCATGGCCAGATAGGCCATCATGTCGTTGTCGCCGAGCAGTCTTCTGAAGCCCTGCATCGCCTCGGAGACTCCCCCACCCGACTCGACTGCTGATTGATAGGCCCAGACTGCGTCTTGGTCCCAATGCCAGGTGTCTTTGAAGGCCTTTATCTGCGCGGGAGAGAGCGAGCCATTTTTCTCGGCAAAGAGGACATTATAGTCTTGGTTGCTGTTAAATGGCGGATCCAGATAGATGAGATCGACCGAATCTTTATCTAGATGCTGTCTGATGACTTCTAGATTGTCACCGTAGAAGAGGACGTTAGTGTTTTTCATGCCTCCTCCTGAATCACGCCACTACCACCTGACGATCGACGAGCCCCAGGTATATCCTGCGCCGAAGGCCGTAAGCAGTATCAGGTCGCCCTTCACGATCTTTCCAGTGGCCTGGGCCTCATCCAGCGAGATAGGGATCGACGCTGCGGACGTGTTCCCGTACTTCTGGATTGAGGGGATTATTTTGTCCATCGTGGTGCCAAGCTTCTTCACAAGTCCCTCGATGATCCGCCAGTTAGCCTGGTGCGGGAAAAGCATCTTCATCTGATCGACCGTCATATTCTGCTCCTCGAGAGCCTGCGTCGAGATACTCGCCATGCAGCGAATTGCCATCTTGAAGGTCGTCTGTCCGTCCATGTAGATGTAGTGCATCCGTTTCTGAACAGTCTCCAGGCTCGCAGGATTTCTGGACCCGCCAGCGGGTAGCTTGAGCGAGTCCGCGTAAGAGCCGTCAGATTTGAGATGAACGCTGATGATGCGTGATTCCTCCGAATCATCGGACGCCTGCACAACCACTGCCCCCGCGCCATCGCCAAACAAAACACAGGTATTCCTATCCTCGAAATCAGAGAACTTCGAAAGCGTCTCGCTGCCTATCACGAGGATTGTCTTATATCGACCGGCTCTTATCATGTTGGTCGCGACGGAAAGCCCGCAGATGAAGCCGGAACACCCCGCGGTTACATCAAAGGCCATCGCATTCTTCGCCCCAAGCAGTTCTTGAGTAAGGCACGCCGTCGAGGGGAATGCCATGTCACTCGTCGCTGTTGCAACGATAATGATCTCAATGTCCTCCGGGGCAACCGACGCGCTTTCGAGCGCTTTGACAGCTGCGCGATGAGCCAGGTCAGAGGCAGCCTCATCGTCCGCGCAATAGTGCCGTTCTTTGATCCCCGTCATTGACGTCATCCACTCGTCAGTCGTATCGACGATCTTCATCAGGTCGAAGTTGGTGACGACCTTATCGGGAACGTAGCTCCCTATGCTCATTATCCTAGCTTGAACCATATCATCTCCTAAACTCGCCTAGCGTCGAAGCTCCATTTTCTCCGCAATCTGTTCAGTCATTTCAGATTCGGAGAAATCATGCGCTCTTTTAAGGGCGTTTCTGATGGCTTTCGTATTGGAGCCGCCATGACATATTACACAGACACCATTTACACCTAAGAGAATCGCTCCCCCGTACTCAGAATAGTCCATCTGCTTCTTCAGCCTCTGCAAGGACGGCTTCACGAGCGCCGCCCCGGCTTTGCTCATTAGACTGGAAGAGAGAGCGTCTTTCATCATCCCGAGAACTGTCTCAGCTACGCCCTCAGTTATCTTCAACACGATATTGCCGACGAAGCCGTCGCAGACGACCACATCGACGTCGCCCTTGAAGACGTCCCGTCCCTCGATATTGCCGACGAAATCGATCGAGGGCTCATCGCGCATCGCCTGGAGCACACGGCGGCTGAAATCGTTGCCCTTTGTGTCCTCAGTGCCAATGCTGAGAAGCCCCACCTTCGGATTGCTCTTCTGAAGAACAATGCCTGCATAGACGCTACCCATGACCCCGAATTGGACTAGGTAATCGATCTTGCAGTCAACGTTCGCGCCGAGATCCAGAACTACCGTCCCGGTCTTGCGATTCGGAAAAACCTGCGCGATCGCAGGACGCTGCACACCTTTAGCAAGTCCCATCTCACACCTGGCCGCGGCCATCATCGCGCCGGTATTCCCCGCGCTAACAACCGCGATAGCCTCGCCCTTCTTCACCAGACTGGCCGCCAACCGAATTGAGGACCTTCGCTTGCCTCGGATCACGACAGATGGAGCATCGGACATCGAGACGACCTCGGGAGCATGGTGGATGCTCAGTCTGCCGCCTTCCTTCTCACCCAGCTCGTCGAGGTGCGACTTTATCGTCTGCCCCTCTCCAACCAGGATCACGTCGATGCCGAAATCATGGGAGGCGCTGACGGCGCCCATGATCGTCTCCTTGGGCGCGAAATCGCCTCCCATAGCATCCAGTGCGATGGGGCCCTTTGACACGTGTTTATTTCTCTTCTATTTTGAGCACCTGCTCGCTCCCGAGGTGCCCGCACTTCGGACACACGACGTGGGGAAGCTTCGGCGCTTTGCAGTTCGAGCAGCTCACGACCGATGGCGCCTTCAGCGCCTTCTGTGAACTCCGCATGCGCTTTCGCGTGTGCGATGATCTGCGTTTTGGTACTGCCATATCACTGTTTCCTTTCTGTTTGAATAATCTCGGACTTGGAGAAGAAGAAGCCAATCTCATATTCCGCGGATGCAGGCGAATCCGAGCCGTGCACGGCGTTCTCCTGGATCGATGAGGCCAGTTTCCTCCTTATTGTACCCGCTAAGGCATCTGCCGGATTCGTCGCTCCCATAATGGTGCGCACCCTCGCAATCGCGTCATCTCCCTCGAGAACCGCGACAATCGAAGGGCCGCTCGACATGAATTCGCAAAGGCTGCTGTAAAAGGGCCTCTCTTTGTGCACAACATAGAATCCCTCGGCCTGCTCCTTACTGAGCCAGACCATTTTCAAGGCCACGATTCGGAGGCCCGCACGCTCGAAAAAGCCCAGGACCTCGTTGGCCACATTGCCACGCACCGAGTCCGGCTTCACTATAGTAAGAGTTCTTTCCATTTCACTCATTCTTGACCGCTACCTAACTGACTATAAACATAGAACATAAATCGACGCATTCTCGCCCCAAGACAATAACCAAGCTACCAGGCTTGCTGCGAGAGACCTGCCTATTCCTTCCTGAAGTTCAAGCAATAATGGTGAAAAGTATTGCTCACCCAAGCATTCCCAATGCCATACGGTGCAAGTCTCTGGTCGCTCTGACACCAGATCTTCTCGTCTTTTAGAGCAAATATGTCTCCCAAACGTTTCCCAATATCCCATGCGAGAGGATATATCCTACCTCTCTTCTTAATATTTTTCACGATGACAGTCAAATATCCTCGCTCGCGCAAGAGCGAATAAACCTTGTGAAACAAGCCAACTATCTCGTCCACAAACTTGCCGTAATCCGATATATTGCCAAGGTCGTTCTCATCGTCAGAATAGAACAGGTCGAGCCCTTCCTCGTGACGCCTCTTCTGAGTACCGGCACCCTTCTGTTTCAACATGTCCCAATAGGGAGGGCTGGTTATGCAATAGTCCACCTCCGGTATATCGAATTTTTCGAGTTCCCTCGCATCGCCCTCGAAAAGCACAGGTCGCAGGTTACCTTCGGCGGCAGGTCCTGTGATATTTGCCTCGAACGTCTCAGCTATCCGCTCCCTGGCAATGGAAGCATACCTGGGATTCAACTCGATCCCAAAGCCCATCCTCCCGGATTCCAAGCACGCGAGCAGGGTAGAGCCGGTCCCTGCCATCGGGTCAAGGACAACTTGCCCCGACTTCGTGAAGAAGCGAATAAACTCGGAAGCGAGCTCCTCCGGAAACTTCGCGGGGTGAACCAGCACATTCTTCGTCCGGCGAGCGGGACTCAGCTCGAACCAGCTCTTCTGAAATTTGATCCACTCCTTGGGAGAAAGGTCATTCAGGCGGTTTTTGAACATCGGCCGCTTTTGACTTGGGCAGGAAATCACTGCAACAACGGAAAGTGACGGGCGGTACGCGGTAGAATTTGATGGCTTTCTCGGTCTTCGTCACACAGGAGACCCTATCGGATGCGGTTGCCCAGGAGCCGCCCATCAATATCGCATGCTCGGTAACTCCGGCATCGGTCCACTCCCAGTAATTGCCGACCATGTCATAAGCGCCATACCCGCTCACGCAGGTCTGATACTTGCCGGTGAGGGCAGGCTTGGACGCGGTGACCTCCCGGTCCGTCTTACGAAGACCATACCAGGTATAATACTGATCGGTCTTGACTATCCCCACGTTGCAGGCCCCCTCTCGAAACTCATTGCCGTAAGGATATTGGAAATGGTGCGGACCCGAGCAGGCCCTCGACCACTCATCGGTCGTGCAGAGTCGCTTCCCCTGCGATAGGCATATTCCGACCGCATCAGCAAAATTGACGAAGTTCCGGACCTTCACGCCGGGCTCATTCGGATACTCGTATTTATCTATGCAAAAAGTGTCCACCGGGACCATGTCCGCAGGACAGGTGCGCATATCGTCCTTGGCCGCCGGCTGACCGATCACGGTAGCGGACACGCAGCCCGCAACAAGTGCAAATACTACATAAATTGCTATTCTTGATTTCACAAGAATTCTCCAGATGCCCGTTAGGTGGAATTTCACTGCAATCTAGCTCCACCGAGACCGCCTGTCAAGAAAGACAAGGGCAAAGAGGTCCAAGGGGTCAAGAAGGTCAAAGAGGGCAAAAAGGTCAATAGGTCAATAGGTCAAAAGGTCAAGGGGGGCATGGGTGTAGGACGGGCTTTCCGAGGCTGAGCCATAAATCACGACGGTTCTTTCGTAGGGGCGATTCACGAATCGCCCATATAAGATTTTCGGATAATCATGCTGACTA
>JAFGIT010000071.1 GCA_016929465.1 Candidatus Coatesiibacteriota bacterium
ATTCCCGATCATCGCAGATGAGCAGGGGATAGCTGCCAAGAAGCTCGGGATCATACACCCCGGAAAGGGAACCAACACGGTTCGAGCGGTCTTCATTGTGGATGCTAACGGCGTCATCAGAGCGATCCTTCTCTATCCACAGGAATTGGGTCGTAACCTCGATGAGGTCGTCAGGATGGTCAAAGGCCTTCAGACGAATGAGAAGTACAAGGTTGCCATGCCCGCAGACTGGCCCAAGAATGAGCTCGTGGGGGACCACGTCATAGTCCCGCCCGCCTCTGACGTTGCGACGGCCAAGAAGCGGAAAGAGCAATATCCCGAGGGGTATTATGATTGGTGGTTCTGTCATAAGGAATTGAAGGAGAGCTAAGAGATGCCCAAGTTACTAGAGATCTATAAGTGCGAGAAGTGCGGCAATATAGTCGAGATGGTTCATGGAGGCCCAGGGGCGCTTGTCTGCTGTGGCGAGCCGATGAAGCTCTACAAGGAGAACACAACTGATGCCGCCCAGGAAAAGCACGTCCCGGTCATCGAAAAGCTCAAAGACGGTGAAACCAAATCGACCATCGCGTCGATAGTCACTCACGGCATCGGTGGCACCACGAAGGTGGCCAATCGTTTCAAGGTGACTATCGGAAGCGTTGCTCATCCGATGGTTGACGAGCATTACATCGAATGGATCGAGTTGGTCGCTGATGGAAAGGCTTATCGCCAATTTTTGAAGCCTGGTGACGCGCCAGAGGCGATATTCTGCGTCGATGCTGAGAGCATAACCGCAAGAGAGTATTGCAACGTTCACGGACTATGGAAGAAAGAGGGAGAATGATGATCGGCAAGAAAATTCAGGACGCATTCAACAAGCAGATCAACGAGGAGCTTGCCTCGGCGTATTTGTACCTGTCAATGGAGGCCTACTTCCACTCAGAGGGGCTGGAGGGAATGGCTCATTGGATGAGGCTTCAGACCCAGGAAGAGATCGCACATGCCATGAAGTTCTTCAACTTCATACACGAGCGCGGCGGCACCGTCAAGCTTCAGACTATTTCGGCTGATTTGCACAAGAACTGGAAGTCGCCTCTCGAGATATTCCAGGCCTCATATCAGCACGAGCAGCACATTACAGCGTGCATTAACGACCTCGTCAAGTTGTCGAAAGAGGAAGAGGACTACCCCGCAAGTGTGTTTCTGCAGTGGTTCGTGACTGAGCAGGTCGAGGAGGAGGCGAACACCTCCCAAGTGGTTCAGATGCTCGAGCGTGTGGGTGATTCCGGTAACGGCATTTATATGGTTGATCAGGCGCTCGGACGCAGAGGAGCGTAAGCAGCGGCACCCCGAACGAATACTGAACGGGAGATGAATGAACATGGACAATGAGGCAAAGGATAAAGTCGCCAAGGGAATCGCCGAGGCGATGAGAACCGAAAATGATGGCCGCTATTTCTACCTGATGGCGGCGAAGAGCACCCAGGATGCAAAGGGCCAGAAGGTTTTTCAATCCCTGGCGGACGAAGAGGCAGAGCATCTGAAATACCTCAAGAGGCAATATCTGTCCCTTGTCGAGCGAGGCGAGTTCGATAAGAGGCTCAAGCTAGGTCATCCTGGCGATTTCTCGGGAACGAATCCAATCTTCTCTGATGAAATCATCGAGCGACTCGGCGAGGCTCATTTCGAGATGACGGCTCTTTCCGTGGGCGTCAAACTGGAGCTGTTCGCCATGAGCTTCTACAAGCAGCAGGCGGACCAGAGTGATGACCCATTCGTTAAGGGCTTTTTCAACGAGTTGGTTGAGTGGGAGAAGGGGCACTATCGCGCTTTACTTACGCAACTTGATTCGCTGAAGGAGTTCTACTGGCAAAAGGCGGGATTTGCACCCTTTTGATTTCGAGGAAAGGTAGAGGATGAATATCACTTTCAACGCGGACGAGGTTTTTGAGATCGCCGAACAGATAGAGCGGAATGGTGCGGAGTTCTACCGTCGAGCGGCAGAGATGTTCTCCGACACCGATTCCCATAAGCTCCTCGCCGAATTGGCTGAGTGGGAGATACAGCATGAGTCACTTTTTGCTGACATGCGCAAGCGTGTTCCTCAGGGGAAGGACGACATCGATATCATCGATCCCGATGATGTGGCAGCTCGCTACTTGAAAGCTATGGCGGGAGACCACGTCTTCAGAGCAAGTTCAAACGTCGAGGACTACCTGAAGGGCGACGAGAGTATCGAAGAGGTTTTAGCAAAAGCGATCCAGTTTGAGAAGGACTCAATTGTGCTGTTCATGGGAATGCTCGACCTGGTGCCAGATGGGCTTGGCAAGGATGGGGTTGCGAGAATCCTTGGAGAAGAGAAGAAGCATGTGGTAATGCTCAGCGATCGCCTGAGCAAGTTGGAGAAGTAGCACCGCCTGCTCTTCAAAGAATTCTCGGGATGAGCGACTGATTTCACCCAGTTAGGAGATGACATTGATAGGACCATTCAAAGCAGTCAAGATATCTGAGCACGTCTATTGGGTCGGAGCAATCGACTGGGGCATACGGAACTTCCACGGCTACGAAACGAGCCGCGGCACAACGTATAATGCGTATCTTGTCATGGCGGACAAGGTGACGCTGATCGATACGGTGAAGGCGCCCTTTGCGGATGAGATGCTTTCCCGTGTGGCGTCGGTCATCGAGCCGTCCAGAATAGACTATATAATCTCAAATCACGCCGAGATGGACCACACCGGGGCGCTTCCGCGGGTTATCGATGTCGTCCATCCCGAAAAGGTCTTTGCTTCAGTGATGGGCGTAAAGGCCATCGAGCGACATTTCGACCTAGACACCGAAATCACTCCGCTCAAGAACGAAGAGAGCCTGAGCCTCGGGAACATGAACCTGTCCTTCATACACACCCCGATGTTGCACTGGCCGGACAGCATGGTCTCGTATCTGGCCGAGGAAGAGATACTCTTCTCGCAGGATGCCTTCGGAATGCACCTCGCGACCACCGAAAGATTCGACGACGAGATAGAGCGTGAGATTCTCGAGGAAGAGGCCGGCAAGTACTACGCCAACATCCTCTTGCCCTTCTCACAACTCGTATCGAGATTGCTCGGCGGTCTTCCGGCGCTGAATCTGCGAATCAAACTCGTTGCACCCGATCACGGCCCAATTTGGCGCAGCTGCTTCGACAGAATCCTCAAGTGGTATACAACGTGGGCTGCTCAGAAGCCGACGAAGAAGGCGGTGATCATCTACGCTACGATGTGGAACAGCACGAACTTGATGGCAAGGGCGATCTCTGATGGTCTCACCGAGGGAGGAGTGGCAGTCAAGATCATGCCTTTGGATTCCTCGCACCGGAGCGACATCGCAACGGCGGTAATGAATGCCGGTGCAGTCTTGATTGGGTCGCCGACCATAAACAACAACATCTTCCCCTCAGTGATGGATGTCTTGACCTATCTCAAAGGCCTGAAGCCGAAGAACTTGACCGGCGCAGCATTCGGCTCCTTCGGATGGAGTGGGGAGGCAGTGGGTCTTCTGAATGAATCCCTCAAGTCGATTGGCGTGGACCTCGTCAGTGACGGAGTGAAGGCAAACTACGTGCCTGACTTGGCCGCGCTCGAGGAGTGTGTGTTGCTTGGAAAGGCGGTCGCGGAAAGACTCAAGGAGAAATGCGGATGAGCAATTCGGAGATTGCTCCAAGATCGTTAAGCTGCCTCAGCTATGGGCTATACATCGTAAGTTCGCTCTCTGCCGGCCGACTTAACGGGCAATTGGTCAACACGGTGATCCAGGTCTCAGGCCATCCGGCGAAGGTGGCTGTCAGCATAAACAAGGAGAATCTGACGCATGAGTTCATCGTGAATTCGGGTGTCTTCGGTGTTTCAGTCCTTGATGAATCGGCCCCCATGACGCTTATCGGCAAATTCGGCTTTAGGTCTGGACGCGACATCGAGAAATTCGAGGGTGTGGAGCATAGGTTGGGCCCGAACGGGATCCCTCTTGTCACGGAACACACGCTCTCCATCCTCGAGGCAAAAGTCGTGGATGCCGTGGATGTGGGCACACACACAATATTCATCGGAGAGCTCATCTCAGGTGAATTCATCCGAGAGGGCAGAGCGATGACTTATGATTATTACAAGGAGCATCTCAAGGGCAAGACACCCAAGCAAGCCCCCAGTTACATTGATAGTA
>JAFGIT010000072.1 GCA_016929465.1 Candidatus Coatesiibacteriota bacterium
ATCAGATCTAGCTGCTCCTCATTCAGGATCCTCGATGAAAGCCTAATCCGCAGCTCTGTCAGGCATCGCTCTCGCAGGTCAGAGAGCGGGAATATCTCCTCCGCGAATATCTCGATCGAGTCGGACTCCCCGGTTTCGGAGGCCTCGATCTTCAAGGTCCCGGTAATCGAAAGCGGGACCGACTCACTCAAACGCTCCGTAATCTCCTTGTAGAGGCTGGGGAATACGACAACGCGAAAGAGGCCAGTAAGGTCCTCCACGAGCAGGATGGCCATTCTCTCCTTATTACGGGTTGTCTTGATCGTCTTCTCGATCACAACTCCCGCGAGCCGTATCTTGTCTCCGGGATTCAATGTGTGGGCGTTCTCCGCAACCTTGGCTATCGGATAGACGGCGAACTTCTTCAATATACGCTCGTATTTCTGCAGGGGGTGGCCCGTAAGATAGGCCTCCAGGACGCTGCGTTCCCGATTCATCAGGTCCTCGAAGTCCCAGGGAGGGACGTCCGGCGGTGTGATATCCGACATGTCCTGGCCTCCGACCTGCATCCCGCCAAAGAGCGAATGCTGGCCGCACTCCTTTTCTTCGCGCGCGGACGCGGTCAGATTCAGTGCATCCTCGATCATCTCGGTGTGCTGTGCCCTGGTCAGCCCGAAGCAATCGAACGCGCCCGCCTGTATCAGCCTTTCCAGGACGTTCCGCTTCGCAATGCCCTGCGGGGCCCTCTTGCAGAATTCGACCATCGACTTGAAGGGGCCTCCCCTGTCACGTGCGGCGATTATCTCCGATACGACCCCCTCGCCAATGCCCTTGATTGCCGTCAGGCCGAAAATAATCGCGCTCTCATCGACTGAAAAATCGGACTTGCTTCTGTTGATATCGGGAGGACTGAGCTTGATGCCAAGACCGCGGCATTCAGCCAATTTCGATCTGAGTGCGGCGTAGTCACCTCTGTTGATGCTCAGAATCGCCGCAGCGAACTCCGGAAGGAAGTGGGCCTTCAGATATGCACACTGATATGCGAGGATCGCATACGCTGTGGAGTGGGACTTATTGAAGCCGTATTCCGCAAATCCAGAGAGCAGGTCGAAGAGCTTCTCCGCGCGCTTGGCGTCGGTTCCGTGATGGACGGCGCCATCGACGAACTTCTTGCGCATCGACTCCATTTCCTTCATCTTCTTTTTGCCCATAGCTCTGCGCAGCACGTCCGCCTGTCCATAAGTGAAGCCGGCGATAACGCTCGATATCTGCATTGCCTGCTCCTGATAGACGACCACCCCGTTGGTCTCCTTCAGAACGTCCTTGAGCTGGGGGAAGCCGAGATAGTCGGTCTTCTGCCGGCCGTGCTTTCGCTCTGCGTAATCATCAACCATACCCGACTTCATCGGACCAGGGCGATGGAGCGCGTTGCAGGCGATGACATCTTCGAAGCAGTCGGGCCTGATCTTTTTGAGAAGGCTTCTCATGCTCGAGCTTTCGAATTGGAACACGCCCATCGTGTCAGCAGAGGCGAACAGCGCAAGTGTCTCCTTGTCGTCGAGCGGAAGCTGCGAGATATCGATCTTCACACCGCGGCTCTCCTCAATCAGGCTGAGGCACTTCTCGATCATCGTCAGGGTCTTGAGCCCTAAAAGGTCGATCTTGAGCAGGCCCAGCTCCCCTATCGACTCCATGTGATACTGCGTCGTTATCTCGTCCTTATCGGACGGCTTATAGAGGGGCAGCGTCTCCGAGAGAGGCTTTGGCGAGATAACCACGCCGCAGGCGTGCTTACCGACATGCCTCGTCAGCCCGTCGAGGCGTCTTCCCATATCCACGAGCTCCGCGACCTGGGCGTCCTCCTTCATCGACGCTGCGAGACCAGGCACTTCCTTGATCGCTGCATCGAGTTTCATCCCGGGCGGAATCAGCGCCTTCACCTGTGCGGCCTTCTGAGCCGGAATAGAGAGCACCCTCGCCATGTCGAGTATGACCGAGTCGGTCTTGAACTTGTGGAAGACAATTATCTGCGCGACGTTCTGCTCGCCATACTTATTGCGAAGGTAGGCAAAGACCTCTTCCCTTCTCTCCTGGCAGAGATCGATGTCGATGTCGGGCATTCCGATACGATCCGGATTCAGGAATCGCTCGAAGAGAAGCCCATATTTGATCGGGTCCATATCCGTAATGCCGAGACAATAGCAGACCAGGCTGCCAACGGCAGAGCCACGCCCCGGACCGACGGGTATGCTATTCTCCTTTGCGAATCGAATGAAGTCCCAGACGATCAGGAAGTAGCCAGCGAAGTTGGTCTCACGAATGACGCCGAGCTCCATGTCGAGGCGGTCGCGATAGGTCTTCGCCAATTCGGCGTACTCTGAATCATCAAGGTCTCGCCTCAGCACGTCCAACCTCTTCTGGAGACCCTCCTCCACCAGATGGTTGAAATACCCGTCGAGCGTATATCCCACCGGTATCGTGAACTCCGGGGTGAGATATGACCCCATTGAGGGATCGAGGACCTTGTCGGCACACATCTCTGCCACACGAAGTGTATTTTCGATTGCGTCCGGAAACTCCTTGAAGTCGGCCTGCATCTGCTCCGGAGATTTGAAGTAGAACTCGTCGGTAGGGAATCGGAGACGGTCCTCGTCGAGGACCTTCTTCTTCTGCTGAAGCGCCAGCAAGGCGTCGTGTGCCTTCGCGTCGCTCTTCTCGACGAAGTGGCAGTCATTGGTTGCGACGAGTGGGACTTCCATCTCGCGCGCAAGGGCAACGAGCGGATGGATCATCTCTCTCTGAATGGGACAGTTATTCATGATCTCGATGAAGAAGCTGTCATCTCCGAATAAACTGCGATAGAAATTGACGGTCTCTCTCGCATTTTGGTGTTCGCCACGTCGCAGATGCTGAGCGACCTCTCCCTTTACACATGCAGAGAGGCCGATCAGCCCTGATGAGCACTCTTTGAGCAGGTCCTTGTCAACTCTCGGTTTGTAGAAAAAGCCGTTGATATGAGCCTCAGATGACAACTTAGCCAGGTTGAGATAGCCCTCGAGGTTCTTTGCGAGCAGCACCAGATGGGCGGTCCGCTTCTGCCTGTCCTTCTCGGTGTCGCGGTCCTTGAGAGTTCGGGGCG
>JAFGIT010000073.1 GCA_016929465.1 Candidatus Coatesiibacteriota bacterium
CAGCTCGCAACTACATCACCGCACTATACCACTGCCTCGGAAACCTACCTGAACCAAAACTCGTGCACAGATTCTTATGAGGAACCTCTTTATCCTTCATCAACAATCTCCCTGGGGCTCCTTATCTCCGAAATCGGGTATCCGAATCTGAGGTTCACGGAATTGTATAGACGTATTCTTGCAAGATTGACTATGTGTTTGAAATTCCAACTTGTGAGTACCACCACGTTGCTTACCGTCGCAATAGCAATGTGCTGGGCATCAACAAGGTGCCTCTCGCTGACTGCGCCGTGCTCTATGTAGAGGCGTGCAAGGTCTGCCGACTCGCTATCAAGTGCCACATATTCACGATATTCGCCGGGAATCTGCTCGAGAATATCTCTCACTGCTGTCCTGTATCGCCAGCTCTTCAATATAGCTATTCAGGATATTGCTCATCACAAAGCCAATTTAACGCCATCTACAAGCAATAACAAAGGCGAATCGCCCCTACTAAAATGGAGGCTTCAGAGTACCTACAATTTCGAGTCACACCCAGGAGCTGGATTTAAGAGCGTCAGAGTAGAGGGTAAGCCGGATTCTGTCCCCGCGGTCGATCACTCGCCAACGGGCGACGGCCATTTATCTGGGACGCCGGTTCCCCGGCGCCTCATGCGACCTACCCGGAGGCTCGCGCGGGCAGCGCTCAAACGCCTCCATATTTGGTCTTGCTCCGGGCGGGGTTTACCAAGCCGCCCCGGTTGCCCGGGGCGCTGGTGAGCTCTTACCTCACCGTTTCACCCTTGCGTTCGCCATAAAGGCGAGTTCGCGGTCTGCTCTCTGTTGCACTTTCCGTGGGGTCACCCCCCCTGGGAATTACCCAGCACCCTGCCCTTAGGAGTCCGGACTTTCCTCCAGCGAATAACGCCAGCGACCGTCTCCTCTACTCCAACGCGACTCAAACTTAGTCCAGAGAGATGCCAATGTCAAAGCAGAGATGCTTCTTGAAGGCCGATTATAGGGCCTATCAACGGGAAAATCCTCCAGCTATGCTTTTTCCGGAAATCTTGTCATACTTGGCTTAGTAGGTAAGAAAAGAGTCGTTCTGATAGTGTCGGCGCCGCGTCCGGGATCGCCACCAGGCGAAGACCGCCGTGCGGTATCGACTCAAGCCAATAAAGCGAGGATAAATCGAATGACCATCAAACATGCAGCCATGAAAGCCAATTCGATCGAAATGATTCTGGGCATCATCATATTCACCATTTTCTCGGCAATTTCCCTTCAGGCCGCCCCGACCGCGGGGATTTTCACCGATCAGGACACCTATTACCCGGGGGATGTGATCGACGTCAGCCTCTCCGCGAGGAATTTCGACCCGGGGATCGAGGTCGATGTGTATATTGGCTTGATTACTCCGGACGATGGCCTCTACCTTATGAGCGGCGCAGGCTGGTCCGGATCGATTCAGCCCTGGATAACGAGTCTCTATATCCCGTTCCCATTCAACATGAACAAGACCGTCTTCTTCTCCTATGAAGTCCCGTGCGAGAATCCGCCCATAGAAGCGGAGGGCAATTACCTCTTCGCAGTAGGGCTCGCATTCCCCGGGCAGTTCGCCTTCGTGAATGACATCGGCTTTGCCCCATTCGAGGTCGGGAGCCTCGGTATTCCGCAGGCGTTCATAGACCTGATAAGCCCCAATCCTGCAGTCGTGGGCGAGGATACGGTCCAGTTTTCGGGTCACGGAGTCGACGCGGACGGCACCATTGTAGTCTATGAATGGCGGTCGGATTTGGACGGTCTTTTGAGCGAAGAGCGAGAGTTCGAGATCGCTGCCGCGGACCTGACGCTGGGGACGCATTCGATAACGTTCAAGGTCAAGGACGATGAGGAGCATTGGTCGAAAGTCGCGACCGCCCCGCTCACGGTCAGGGAGCCGAACGAGCTGCCCGAGGCATACATACTCTCGATAACGCCGCTCCCGGCATTCCAGGGCGCGGATAGCGTCATCTTCAGAGGGCTCGGAATCGACGCCGACGGCCTGGTCTCGATGCACGAATGGACCTCCGACATCGATGGTTTCCTTGGCGAGGCCGCCGAACTCGTCATTCCTGCGAGCGAGCTAACACCTGGAACGCACACCATCTCCTTCAGAGTACAGGATGATCTCGACGAGTGGTCAAGCACTGTGAATGGCAAAATAGAGATCGTTCCCGAGCCGGGCCAGCATCTATACGTTGACGCAAACTCCGGGGACGACGGCAATGACGGGTCGGAGCTCTCCCCGATGGAGACCATCACCCACGCCCTCCAATCCGCAGAGGGCTCGCCGACCTCCATTCTGAAGGTCCATGTCGCTCAGGGCGAATACAGCGCTGCAACGAACGGCGAGAGCTTCCCGCTGAGCGTGGGCGATTACACGATCCTGATGGGAAGGGGAGCCGGGCTGTCGGTTCTAAATGCGGCCGGTGAGACCGTCCGTGTCATCTCCTGCTCGGAGGTTCAAGATGTTGTGATTGCAGGCTTCACCATTACAGGCGGTAACGCGCAGGGAAGCGGAGAAGACCAGAACGGCGGCGGCATCCTCTGCAGCGGCAGCTCAGCGATAGTGATGGGCAATACGATTGTCGGCAATACGGCGGGAGACCTAGGTGGAGGCATCTTCTTCAACAAGAGCACTGGATGGGTGCTCGACAACCAGGTCGCCGAGAATTCGGCCGCGGGAGGTGGAGGCATACATTGCTATGGATGCTCGCCGACGCTGCGGGGAAATCTATTCCTCTCGAATGTCGCGACCAGCAACGGCGGCGGCGTATATTGCTATGCCGGCAGAACGGTAATCGAGAACTGCTGGATTGTGGGCAACTCCGCCGAAAGCTACGGCGGCGGGATCAGGTGCAACTCGAGCGGCAGCCCAACCATCAAGAACACTCTCTTCACCGACAACCACTCGCAGAGCGGTGCTCTGGCCTGCAACCAGGGCAGCTCGCCCACGCTCATCAATTGCACATTCACCTCGAATACTTGCAGCTCGAGCGAAGGTGGCATCTACTTCACTAATCTCTGCGATCCCATCATCGAGAACTGCATCATCTGGGGCAATCAAGGCAGCCAGGTCTTCGCCGGCTCGAACTGCGATGTCGATATCACGTATTCCGACATCATGGACGGCTTCTCGGGCGACGGGAACATCGACGAAGACCCGCAGTTCGCGATCGGGTCGATGGGCGGGACCTATCTGAGCCCCGGGAGCCCATGCGTCGATTCGGGAGCCAGGACATCCTTCGCCGCCGGCCTTGCGGAGACGACTACCCAGGTAGATGGCACCCCTGATTCAGGCCTGGTCGATATGGGATACCATTACCCGCTGCCGTAGGTGTAGGTCTCCAGCCTGTCCAAGGCCAGCGGCTCAGGATAAGGGGTAATGGAGAAAGGAGAAGGGCGATTTTGGAGTGCGGGGAGCTCTCACCGCTTTGGTATGCGGTGGCTTGACACCGCCTCAATTCCGGATCGCCAATTGACACCGATTTTCACGAGTGTTTTAATCATCGGAATTGGACAGTAGTTTGGTCAGCGTGATGGCTTCTATGAGGGCTTTTGC
>JAFGIT010000074.1 GCA_016929465.1 Candidatus Coatesiibacteriota bacterium
GCAAAAGCCCTCATAGAAGCCATCACGCTGACCAAACTACTGTCCAATTCCGATGATTAAAACACTCGTGAAAATCGGTGTCAATTGAGCCTTGCCGGTCGGTGTGAGATGGTCCATAAGGCCCGACCAGAAGCCTCGTATCACCTCGCCGTTCTTTCCACCCAGATAGGCCTGCTCCCACGGGTTCTTGGGATCGAGAAAGAGAAAAGGTGTGTTAAATATAATCAGGTCGAACTTCTCGTCCTGCCCTACGTTCTCAAAGAGGTTGCTCTGACGGCATTCGATCCTTGAGTCCACCTCGTGAATTATGGAATTTATCCTCGCACATTTCACGGCCATCGGATTGATGTCGCAGGCAAGAACCCTCGCTGCTTTCGACGCAGCCGAAATGGCTTGAACGCCGGAGCCAGTCCCCATGTCCAGCACTGAATCACCCTCCTCCACCACCAGGTTGTCGGAGAGAAACTCCCCCGCCCAATGCCTGATTGGATCATAGACTGTAGGAAGAATAATTAGAGGCTTATCGCGATAGGTGACACTCCTGACACGTCCCCTGTCTCGAAGAGCCATGAACCTGGCGAGTGATATCATAAGTAGCGTTCTAATACGGCGGCGAACCGACCGGCTAAATAATTGGTCGTGGTCTGGCATCTGGTCCAGTCTCTCTTTCTCAGGCAGTAAGCCTAGTATCTTGTTCCCGTGATCCTTTGGCGATTATGGCAATTTCGTGGCAATGTCAGCTAAAGCTCCTATCTGGGCCTAACCGACGTCCTTGAAGAACTCCATGAGCTCATCGAGCAGATCATCACCGTCCGAATCCCTGGCCTGGGTCTCAGACAGGGCTCTTACTGCGGTTTCTGGCAATTCATTGGTTTGGCTCTTGATCTTTCTGATGTGGGTTTTCACATCGACCCTCGCGGGCATCACTTCACCAATCTTCCGCTATAATGCTGTTTCTTTCCGCGCAAGGTGCGTCTCAGCCGGGCCTCGTGAAGTCAACCACTTCGCCGAGGGTTTCAATCAAAATACTACGAATTAATTGTTATGCTGCACGACTCTCTTTGTCAAGCATATTTTCACTCCCAAAGACCAGATTGAGCGGGAATTGGGGTCGCTCTGATTCGAGTAGTCTATTGCTGGCGATTGGGCGGCTGAAATGGTGCGAGATGCTCGCCTTATCCATTCAGACGACCGCAGCATCTGCGATTCAGATTCATGCTGCGCAGCCAGAAGGATTGCAGCCAGGGCGGCCTCCCGACCTTAATAGGACGGCGAGAGCCTATGGTTGCGCTAGCGCTGGTCCTACATTATTAGAAGGGGAAAGATGGAGATGAGGTTCGACATTCCTCCAGAATAGGACATTAGCTGGAGGAATTGTCAGGATGCTCCAGTCCCAATATCTTCGCCACGAATTGGGTCCGGGCATAAAATGCCCTGCTTCTACTCCCGTGTCCTGGACCTTTGGTTCTCGGCTGCACAAATACTCCCATCTTGCCGGTCAAGCAGTCAAAGCCCCGACTGGCGATACACTCCCTGGTCTCTTCGTAGTCCCTCTTAACCTGCTCATAGAGGACCGGGTCGGCGAGGTCGAATGCAGCCACCGCAACTAAAAGCGATCTCTCTTCACGCTGTGACTCAAAAAGGCGAGCGCACACCACTGCCCTCTGTAATTTTGAGAGTAGATGACTCTCTTCGAAGGGCGTCTGTTTGACGTTATAGGGATCGATCATCGTGATTGCCATGGTCTCTTTGACTGCAATTCTGCCACTTTTGAGTCGCTTGAGTGGTACTATCTTCAGCTCCCATGAGCCAAAATTGGGAGATTTCGCCGAGTTGATCGGAAGCCCGAGATAGCGCTCGAGAACGTGGCCGGCCCATCCCTTGTTCTTCTTGTCGCCCTTCCAGATAGTCACCTCATATTTGGATGCAAGGGGAACGAGGTCGGTTCCCTCCAGTTGCTTCAACTTCTCTATTGCTTGCTGCCGTTCCATCCGCTATCCAAGCTCAGCTAGAAGTTCAAGGTCGCTTGTCTATTTGCTATAGCGTGCTTCAATCTCTTCTCAGATAGTTTGATGTATTCTGATTCCAGTTCGACCCCCAAGAACCTCCTACCGCAGTTGATGGCTGCGACACCCGTGGTTGAGCTTCCTGCAAATGGGTCGAACACCAGATCGCCCTCGTCGGTGCAAGATAGAATTATCCTCTGCAACAAAGCGACTGGCTTCTGAGTAGGATGCTTGCCAAAAGCCTTTTCGTCACCATTTGGCGCTGTGAACGTCCAGACAGACTTCATCTGCTTCCCATGATTCATTTCACGCATGGCGTGATAGTTGAAGCGATGTTTAGCCTTCTCGTTCTTTGCGGCCCAGATGATCGTCTCGGTAGCATGAGTGAAGTAACGGCAAGATAAATTTGGGGGCGGATTGGGCTTAATCCAGGTTAGATCGTTAAGTATTTTCATGCCCAATTGCTGCATAGCAAAGCCGGCAGAGTGGATGACATGGTGCGTCCCCGAGATCCACATGGTTCCATTTGGCTTGAGTAGATCGCGGCATTGGGAAATCCATGCGGTATTGAATTCGTGGTTGAGATCCGGTCCTTTGGATTTGTCCCATTTTCCCTTATCCACATTTACCATCTTGCCTGCATGGCACGTGATCCCGCCATTCGAGAGGAAATACGGCGGATCGGCGAAGATCATATCGAATAGACCCTTAGGATTCGCGCAGATTTGCGAGTCCATGAACTCGATACAATTGGCCTGATAGAGCCATACCCCAATTTCATCACTCTTGAACACGCACTTGTTTGGCGAGTATTCGGTGCTTTGCAATGCCATTGGAGGCTGAGGACCAACCTCGATCTGTGAATTATGGGATCTCGCCATCGACGCCCGGAGTATCTTTGCCATATTACTTTTGTATCGTCTTTGCCGGATTTCTGCAAGGGTGGACGAGCCGGATTGGGCTTGAGCGATCCATGGGAGGGGGGATTTGGTATCGCCGAATCTAGATAACTTACCTAATGGCTGCCGCGGAGCAGCCCGGCCACGCTCAAATCCTCATCGAGGTCCGGCCAGTGTATCCCATCGCCATCGCCAAGCAGCTCGTAATTCGCAAGCTGCTCCTTTGACGCCCCTGCCAAGCGCGGGAACCACACCAGCGGAACCGATATCGTCCGCCCGTCCACAAGCGACACGATCAGCTCGTCGTCGGTGAAGCGAATCTCTTGCGCCGATGCGCGTGCCTGAGTGTTCATTACAGGCCCCCATGGGCGGAGCCATTCAGTTCCGACATTGAGCCACTAATCAAGCCGAGATTTCTCAAGCCTCCTACCGGAGCTCTCTCTTGAGGTCCGCACCCTAGAGATATCCACCTCAAATTCCGCAGGGAAAAGAAACTCCTCGAAGTCCGTAATGCTGTGCTCGTCCCAGAATTCCCCAGCCTGGTCTTCCGACTCGAACTCGGCGGGAAGTGTGGTGACAAAATCCGGCTTCACTGGTTTGTTATTCAACTCATCTGCGGAATTAGGCCACAGTGACATCCACGTATTCCATCTCTGATGTCGGCTGTGGAATGGGTGCGCCGTCTTGCTTGAGCCCTTCGATATGGAATTCAATAGCCTCCTTTATGAGCCGAACGACATCTTCCCTCGTCTCGTCCGCAGCAGCACATACGGGGAGGTCAGGAACATAGGCCCCCCAGCTCGTCGATTCCCTCTCGATCACGATCATGTATTTCATTGTGCTTCCCTCATTACCAATTGTCGATGTCTATTCCGACAAGATCCCCGTAAGTGTCGCAATCCAGGACCGGTCCCTCAGATATCTCACTGCTATCCACACTCGGCTTGGCGGAGAGGGCAATGCAAAGAGAGTCGATCTCCAGGAAGCAATTTGACCTCACAATCGAGATTATCTACGATGTAAGCCCGGGGATATGGAGAGCTCAGGGCAGGAACCTGGTCGAGCTATACTCGGTAATTCTTACGATTTGTTGTTGACTTTGCCCTATATTAAAAGAGAGAAGCTCTAACACAGCGACAATGATCGTTAAAATAGTTATCGCCATCTTCATCGCCTCCTTTAATCCAAATACCCTTCCAGGTGCCTTGTCCGCAGATTGAATTCCTGCCCTCAACTCTCTACTTCATGATACATGGACAATATTATATCTATCTTAAGTATAATGCCTTTCCAGAAATATGTCAAGGCGATTCCTCGCCCCAGCTTGACATGACGGCTCGCACCCTCCTCCCCCTGAAAGGGGGATACAATCTGTAGCCGTAGGCGGGAGCCTACGGGACCGATGGAGCCCCGCAACCTCACCTACACCGGCCCTGAAGGGGCCGCACAGCTGGCTTCACAAAAGAAACCGTTCATCGAATTCAATTCCAGCCTCAATCAGAAGCTGCCTCAGCTCATCCGCAAACGACACCCTCCTATGATGCGCCTTTTCGGCGTTTATATAATCGACTAGCGCATCTTTATCACGTCTCGAATGCGTGAAGGCGCCGTATCCATCCTGCCAGCCAATGAAATCGGGGAATATGCGCTCATCTTTGATCCAGCGCGATGCCTTTGTTTTGACGTCTCTGACGAGGTCTGCCAGCCGTTGGCATGGGTGAAGAGTCGTGAGAATGTGCACGTGATCCTCGACCGCCCCAATTCGATGAAGGTGGCAATCTCTGTTCTTGATGAGCCCCCAGATGTATCGGTAGAGAGGCTCACGGTTGGATCCGCAGAGGGAAGGTGTCCTGTTCTTCGTCGAAAAGACAATATGATATAGAATCTGTGTAAATGTGGACATTATTTCATTGCATTATCTGATTGTACGACCCCTTCAGGGCCGTTTTTGTTCGTTGTCGCATTTCGATCCGTAGGCTCCCGCCTACGGCTACCATTGTCAAGCCCTTTCAGGGCTTTAGAAGCACCACCATGTTGAAACATGGTGTTAATATTATTGGAGGCTGAGATTTCGACCGCATTGAAATATCGCCTAAAGAGGTGCGGCGAATCGGCCCGCGGCGTCTTGATCTAATCGGCGCTCCCCCTATTATTAGATCGGACGTTCTAGGCGGACCAGAATTACCGACCATTAAGATAAGAGGTATGAGATGTTCAAACTTGTTGAGTGTGTTCCGAATTTTAGCGAGGGCCGGGATAGGGCGGTCATCGATGAGATAACTGCTGAGATATCCGCCACGGCGGACGTGAAGCTGCTCGATGTCGATCCGGGGGCGGATACGAACCGCACGGTCGTGACGTTCATCGGCACGCCGGACGCTTGCGTCGAGGCCGCCTTCAAGGCGATAAAAAAGGCGGGTGAGCTCATCGACATGACCAAGCACAAGGGCGCGCATGGCCGCATGGGCGCGACCGACGTTTGTCCCTTCGTGCCGGTCGCAGGGGTGACGATGGAGGATTGCGCCGAGCTTGCGAAGCGACTCGGAAAGCGTGTCGCGGAGGAGCTCAAAATCCCGGTCTATCTCTACGAAGAGGCGGCACAGAAGCCGGAGCGACAGAACCTCGCCAACTGCCGCAAGGGCGAATACGAGGGGCTGCCCGAGAAGTTGAAGGACCCCGAGTGGGCACCCGACTTCGGCGAGCCCGTCTTCAACGCGAAGTCCGGGCTGACGACGATTGGCGCCCGTGAGTTCCTCATCGCCTACAACGTCAACCTGAACACTCGCGACGCCAAGAAAGCGAAGGACATCGCGATGACGATCCGCGAGGCGGGCCGCGCGAAGCGCGATGATGACGGCGAAATCGTCCGCGATGACGACGGCAAGGCAATCAAGGAACAGGGCCGTCTGACCTTCTGCAAAGGCACCGGCTGGTATATCGACGAGTATGCAATGGCCCAGATTTCGATGAACCTCACGAACTACAAGGTGACACCGCACCACATCGCGGTAGAAGTGTGCCGCGAAGAGGCGCAGAAGCGCGGGCTGGTCGTGACTGGCACTGAGCTAGTTGGTCTCATCCCCAAGGCAGCGATGCTGATGGCCGGGAAATACTACCTCGAGAAGCAGGGCAAGTGCCCCGGTCAGCCCGAGAAGGAGCTGATCCGTGTCGCTGCGCAGTCGCTCGGCATGAGCGAGGTTGCGCCATTTAATCCGAAGGAGAAGATCATCGAGTACCAGTTCGCGGACGACGCGGGCTCGCTCCGCGCGATGACGCTCTGCGACTTTGCGGATGAGCTCTCGACCGATTCGCCGGCACCTGGCGGAGGCAGTGTGGCCGCGCTCGCCGGCTCGATGTGCGCTTCACTTGCCGCGATGGTCGCGAATCTGACGCACGGCAAGAAGGGCTACGAGGACAAGAACGACGAAATGGCCGAGGTCGCTCTCGCCGGGCAGCCGATGAAGGATGAGTTTCTCCAGCTGATCGACACCGACGCCAAGGCCTTCGACAACGTCATGGCCAAGATGCGCATGAAGAAAAAGACACCCGAGGAGAAAGCTGCGCGTAACGCCGCGGTCCAGGAGGCCACGAAGGAGGCGACGCTGGTCCCGCTGTCGGTGCTGAAAAAGTCCCTCGATGCGCTGAAGCTTGCGAAGGTGGTTGCCGAGAAGGGGAATGTGAACTCGCTAAGTGACGCTGGTGTCTCCGCGATGATGGGCTATGCCGCTGCGGAGGGCGCCTATATGAACGTGGTCATCAACCTGGCGGGCATCGAGGACAAGGAATTCGTCGAGAGGACGAAGGCTGAGGCGGACGAGCTGCTGGCCTCCTGCAAGGAGCTGTCGGATTCGATCCGCAAGGAAGTCATGGACAGGCTGATAGCCAATATCAAGGTGTGACGATATTTCTTTTGGGGCGGGGCAATTCCCATCGTGAGGCGGGAATTGCCTGCTCCTTTCCAATTGCTCCGATTATTCGAGAAGACCTCCTCCCTCCCCTGCAATCCAAAGCTATCTCGTGCTTGCCGGTCGCAAGAGGCTGCCACGGTCGTTTGAAGCTTGACAATTCCCGCATCAGTTTTAGAATCTTTTTGGGTTGGCGGATAGTCTGCACTACCAGATGCGAACGACATTACCGATGTTAGGAGGTGGACCGTATATTGAATAAACACAAAGGTTTCGTGGCCGTGAATGTCGCGACAGGAGAGGCGCTAAACGTTTACAATTACCTGAAGAAGCGTCCCGAGGTAACCTCGATTTACCTCGTCGCTGGCATGTATGACCTGATGATGATAATCGAGGCGGATTCATCTGAGGTCTTTGCGGATTTCATTGTGCAAGAAATCCAGAAGACCAAGGGTGTTACCCACACGATGACCTGCATGGCGTTGCGCGGAGAGTAACGCCGGGGCTTAGACTGGCCGGACTCGAGTTCCCAATTTCGCGGCCGCCATCGTTCTTATGGCTCTGCGACCGTTGTTGTTTCGTGCGCCGGCAGGCTTTGTGCTGTAGAGCGCGTGGCTTGGATGTGGCGTTGTTGTTCGCGACTCCAAAAACCCGTGCAAGGAGACATTCGTGGCACCGGCTTTCGGAGCAGCCCATATTTAGTTGTTGGTAACCAAATCACGCAACATCTCGATCGACTATTTCGCCTGTGCGCCGCTCCAGGAGCGATATCATCCATTGCAGCATGCTGTGCGTTGATGGACTTGGCTGGCAGTGAGTAGAATGCACACATTGTGAATCAAGGGAGGTTTGGATTTGAGTAAGTTGACTCGTGAGGAAGTGGAGCGCGGCGTCCGTGAGGGCAGGAGTTTTGCCGATGCCGACCTGTCTTATGTTGATCTGGATGAATGTGAGCTTTCTGGTACTGATTTTTCGGGTGCGAATTTCGAGGGCGCTATTCTCAGGAATGCGGACCTTTCATACTGCAATCTTCAGGGCGCCAATCTCTCAAGGGCGAATATGCAGGAGGCGTTCATGAAGAAGGCCGATTTCACCGGTGCCGTCCTTCAGGGGGCTGACCTCTCGCGAACGCATGTTCGGTCCTGCAATCTCAAGAAGGTGGACCTCCGCGGAGCCAGAGGCGAGGACTGCGAGTTCACAGAATGCGATATGTCGGAGGCCGTATTAAACGGAGCAGATCTGACACTTTCCGACTTCATCGACTGCGTTTTGGAGCGAGTTGAGGCACTGGATGCCGACTTTTCTCTCTCCAGCATAAAGAATTGTGTCCTCGACCATTCCAATCTGAAAGGCCTCGACCTCGGCGGTGCCGAAATAACGGACTGCGAGATGACAATGGCATGCCTCGATAATGCGAATCTGAGACAAGCAAAGATCAACACATCGAAGTTGATGAAGGCTCAGCTGAAGGAGGCGATTCTCTCCGCGAGCAACCTCAAAGAGGTCGATCTCACGGAGGCGGACCTGAGCGGCAGCAAGATGGAAATAGCGAAGGTCAGGGAGTGTCAGATGTCGCACGCGAATCTCTCGGGAGCGGACCTGAAGGCCTCCTACTTCCGCGACGTGAACCTTGCCAGCGCAAATATGGAAGGCGCTGATTGCTTTTCGACAACTTTTCGCAACGTTGAGCTTTCTGGAATAGACCTATCAGTGGTGAGGAACCTGGACAAGTCCAAGGGCGATCTCAGGAGCGCGGTGGAGTCTTGACAAGGCTTTCAGTGGCGACCCTATGACGATTGAGGTCCAGACCCGAGTCCCTCCCCACGACAGAGAGGCGGAGCGGCTCGTAATAGGCGGTCTTCTGATTGATAACGGGCTTATTCCGGTAGTCGGCGAGAGTATAACCGAGAAGAGCTTCGACTTTGCTGCGCATAGAGATATATACGCAGCGATTCTCGATCTCTTCGAAAGAGACTTCCCGGTCGATCTCGTTACTCTGAAGGACGAGCTGACACGTCGTCAGAAGCTCGACCGTGTGGGCGGCATGGCCTATATATCGGGGCTCCTGGCGGACGTGTCCGCAATAACCAACGTTCGACATTATGCGAGTATAATCAGCGACAAGTTCCTTCTTCGGAGGCTCATCACAGCCTGCAACCGGATCATAGACCGCTGCTATGACGGTGCCCAGGACGCGATGGACGCGCTCGAGTATGCCGAGAGATCGGTATCCGATGTGGCGCAGAACAGGTCTCGCACATCCGTCGTTCCTCTGGGTGATATCGTCGAGGATAATCTCGACACCATCGAGAAGCTCGCGACCGGCGAGAAGAAGGTCTCTGGCGTCCCGACCGGCTTCAAGGACCTGGACGCGCTGATCCTCGGATTTCACCCGGGAGATGAGATAATAATCGGCTCGCGACCGAGCGTCGGAAAGACTTCGCTCTGCCTGAACATGGCCCAAAATATGACCAAGCGGGATAAGGTCCCCATTCTCATCTTCACCATTGAGATGTCAAAGGAGGAGATCACAAATCGCCTGATCTCCTCGGTTGCCGGAGTTTCGCTTTTGAAGATAAGGAGCGGCAAGCTCTCTCACAAAGATCGGGAAGCGATCAAAGCAGCCTGCGACGAAATCGGCGAGCTGCCAATCTTTATAGATGATTCCGCGACGCTTACGCCGCTTCAGATGCGATCTCGGGCCAAGATGCTCAAGGCCGAGCACAACATCGGCGTTGTCATGATCGACTACCTTCAGCTGATGCAGTATCACCGGCGAACCGACAACCGTCAGCAGGAGGTCACCGCGATTTCCAGGTCCTTGAAGGCAATGGCCCGCGAATTGGATGTCGCAGTTGTTGCCTTTTCCCAGCTGAGCCGCGACGTAACTAAGCGCCGGGAAAACAACATTCCGCAGTTAGCGGACCTCCGGGAGTCGGGTTCCCTGGAGCAGGACGCTGACGTGGTGCTCTTCCTTCACGACCCGTCGAGGTCTGTCTATAAGAAGAAAGAGGAAGGTCAGAAGAGGCCAGAAGCGGTAGAAATAGAGGTCATCGTTGCCAAGCAGCGAAATGGCCCGGTTGGCTCGATCAAGCTGCTATTCCAGACGAAATTCGCTACCTTCAGGAGCATATCGAACGAACCGGCCCCGCCTTGGGATGCCGGAGATGATTCAGATGGCCCTGACTGGATTTCCCAGGATGATGATGACGACGATTTGGACTACGAATAGCGCCTGGGAAAGAGGGCCTCTATCCTAAATCGGATACTCTCTGAATCGCGGATATGGCGATCGCTCTCGGCCTTCCGGTCGAGCTATCGATCCCCCTGATGTATCCTTCGTTCTTCGGCCCGATGATCTCGGACACCACCAGTTTTCTGAAGCGCACAGACGAAGTTATCGGTGAAGTGTATTCGATCACAACCGGTTTGCCCAAGGCTTGTGCTTTGCCCAGATCATCCATTATAGCTTTTTGAGACCTGCCCTGGAGCCGGAGATGCCGCTTCTCGCCTTTATGCTTCATCGATATCGGCTCACGGTTCAAGATTAGGTCCGAGAGCTCGCTCGCGATGAAACTTGCGCGAAGCATTAGCTTGTAGGGGATGTGGCTCGAGAGGGCCTCCTCATCAACGAGCAGTTTCTTCAGTGCCGGGAATTCCGATTGAATCAAATCGAGTACCTCCGACATACCGAGCGCTGCGGCAAATACAGCAACGCTTTGCTGTAAAGGCAGAGTAAACGCCTGCACTTCCGCCCCCAGTCTCTTCAGGTCCTCGTCGATCTCCGGAAGATATCCCTCGCGCTTGAGGTCCTTATAGATGGTGCCGGAGTTCTCCCGGTCAATGATCGCGGTCTTCTTCCCTACTCTCTCCTGGACCCCGGCAGTGATTTTGCCCGAAGCCATGATCTCGGTCATAAGGAATTCGTCCGCAGTCTCGAGGATGACCGCATCCCTAATCCTGATGTTTCCGAACTTGGCGGACCACTCCTTTATCGAGTACTCGACGTTCTGAGGAATTCCAGCAGTAGAGTGCTTCTTCAGAAAGGATATTATTGTCTTCGCCTCGATGCCGATCTGCAACGCCCTCGAGATCGAGTGCTTGCTTATCTGAAACTTGAATACGGCATCAAGTTCCGTCCGGACAGCGAATTTGCTCAAGAACAACAGGGCGGAGCGGTTGAAATCCCGATGCGCGGTGATCTCGAAGTCAGGATGAAGAATGAACCGCTGTTTCGCGCCGCTCGGGCCAGGCTGAAAGGCATCGGTCAAGAAAGCCCGACCTCGCTCCGAGATCGCGAAATGGTTCAGCTCGCCGTTGTCATCCAAGCGCAGCCTTGTCAGGCCGAGCCAATACAGTGGATCGTAAATATAGGCACGCAGCAGAGACCCCTCCAAGTTGAGCCAGAAGCTCTTCTCACTCTCCTCGCTGTGATGATGACGCCCTGCTCCGGTAGCCAGCAACGTGATCTTCCAATTGTAAGGATTAGACGGGGGTCTCAGAAGGCCGGGCTTCTTGACGAACATGTACTCGACGAACGAATCGAACTCGTGCCACTCATCTACA
>JAFGIT010000075.1 GCA_016929465.1 Candidatus Coatesiibacteriota bacterium
AACTCCGAGGTGCAGCGCTGGTCCGTGCCCACGAACAACGTCGATGGCGTGTAGCAGAATATCAACGCACCGTGCTCATTCTGGCCGAAATAGAAATTTGAGCTCTTCCCGTCTGGACCAGGCCTGAGATCAACGACGAGCGGTTCCAGGAACTGCTCCATAGGCGCCGAAATGCCCGCCTCGTGGCTGTCCGGCTGAACCGGTATCGTAAGGCCAATCGATTCGCCGAGCTCTCTCGCATGGGCGCCCGCTGCATTCACGACGATCGGTGCGGAGTAGGTGCCCTTGTCGGTCTTTACTCCCGAAACCTTTTGTTTATCGATAGTTATGGCCTGAGCCTTATCACCGAACTTGAAGTCGCAGCCAAATGACTTGGCGATCCTGTGCATCTCATAAGCGGCCTTTAGAGTGCAGACCTGGCCGTCCTCCGGCGAGAGCGTCCCACCAAGCAAGCCCTCCTCGTTGATACCAGGGATTACCTCCTTTATCGTCTCGGGGCCGACCCAGTCTATGTTGAGCCCAAACTCCTTCTGAATGGGCAGGATGCTCTTCAGGACCATCTCCTCGTTCGGCCTGAATACGGGGAAGCAATAGCCGCCCATCTTCCAGCCGACGCTGCCGCCGTGGTTCTCTTCCCAGGTGGAGAATATCTTTAGGCTTTCGAGGCAGAGCCTGATCTTTGCTGGATTGGAGTGGGTGGCCCTGACGCCGCCAATCGCGGTCTTATTCTGCCCCTGTCCGCAAGAGGCACTGCTGTCGATTACAAGGACCTTCAGCTTCTCCTTTGCAAGGAACATCGCTGTCGGAAGGCCGACGCTTCCTCCCCCGACAACTATCGCGTCGTAAGTGTTCACTCCGAGCCCTCCTTGACGCAGGCGAGCGCCGATAGCGGGACCTCGGCCACAAACGGGCGCTCGGTCGGCGGTGTGACCTCATTCAGCGGCACGCCTTCCTCTCGGAATATCCGTTGGATAAGTTCGGTGCAGGTCTTGCCGCCGCAGGCGCCCATCCCAGTCCTGAGCGAGGCCTTGAGCTGGTTCATATCCCGCACACCGCGCCTTATCTCCTGCACGATCTCCCGCCTCGTGATCCGCTCGCAGCGGCAAACTATGACGTCGCCATCGTCGAATCCCTCGCCGGTCTCATTCCACTGCTCGAAATCCCTCTGGAGCTTGAATCCGGCCACCTCGAGCCGTTGCTCGTAAGGAACCTCGAGCATCAGCAGGTCTCTCTTGTCGAGGATCGGTGATTTCTTCACGGCGATGATCTTGCCCTCTCCGACGGGCTGCCCATCGAGATTGGTCGTCGTCACTATCTTCCGTTTGAGCAGGTCCTTGCGGTCGGTCTCAGAAGGCATGATGACGAGGGCGAATTTCTTGTCTGGATCGTAGTCCTCGGTGACGAGCGTGATCGCAAGCCCCGGGCATATCGAGACGCACCTTCCACAGCCCGTGCATCGGCCATCGAAGACGGGAAGGTCCGTAATCGAATTCCCGCTGAGTTTGATCGAGCGCATGGGACACACCTGCGTGCAGGGATTGCACGGTATCTCCTCGAAGCAGCGAATGACGGGATAGACCTTCAGGTCCTTCGGCTCGGCTTTGTGCACCGTGGTCGCACCTGGCTTGCTGCGAAGCGTCTTCATCAGCGGCTCCCAGGTTGCGGGAACGAAGCTGGATTTGCCGAGCATCTTCGCTATCTTGCGGCCCGAAAGGCGGCCCGAGAACATCGCGGCGCTCGCTTCGGCAATCTCCTGGGCGTCTCCAGCCGAGAGAACAGGCACGCCCGCCTCCTCGGCCATGTTGTATAGCTCGTCGAGCGGCGACAGGCCGACCGCGACGAGGATCGTATCGACCTCGAAGCTCCTCGTGGTGCCCTCGACGACTTTGAATGATTTGTCCACTTGCGCGATTTCGATGCCCCTGACATCAGTCTCGCCGAATGCCCTGACGACGGTATGCGAAGTGTAAACCGGCACTCCGAGCCTGAGTATCTTGTCCAGGTGGACCTTGTAGCCACCGCATTTCGGCAGCGCCTCGACCAGCCCGACCACTTCGATGCCCGCCTGAATAGCATGATACGCGGCGATCAGGCCGACATTTCCGCCACCGACTATGAAGAGCCGATCCGTCGGGCGCACCAGGTCCCTGTTGACCAGCGTCTGAAAGGCTCCAGCGCCATAGACGCCAGGAAGATCGCAGCCCGGGAAGGAGAGGTTTTTCTCTCGGGCACCCGTCGAGATGAGTATGATTCTCGGGTGAACCAAGACATATCTCTGCCCCTGCTGGATGCCGACTCTCTTGTCGGAGAAAACGCCGACAGCGGTCGATCCGGTCCAGGTCTCGACGCAGTCGTATCTATTGACCTCATTTGCGAGGATATGTCCGATCTCATTGCCCCGCGTGCCCGCGAAGCAGTCGTCGATGGAGCCGAAGAAGGCGTGTGTCTGAAGGCTCAGCTTCCCGCCGAGCTCCTCCTTATCATCTACTAAAAGCGTCTCTATGCCGAGTCTGCCCAATTCGATAGCGGCACAAAGCCCCGATGGGCCGCCGCCGATTATCAGCACTTCCGTCTCGAAGGTCTTGATCTCTTCGAAGCCAACCGGCCTATCTTCGGGAGGAAGCGCTGGATCCCCGACGCAACTCCCGACGACCATCCCTTCCCTGGCAAGTGTCATGCACGCCTTCACCGCGACACCATCAGCGATGACCATGCACTGCGAGCACTGCCCGTTCGCGCAGAATATGCCCATCGGCGCGCCATCTCTGGGATGACGCCCGAATACCTTGATGCCCGCAGCGAAGAGTGCAGATGAGATGACTTCGCCTCTCTTCGCAATGATCGGCTTGCCGTCGAACGTGAACTCTAATTCCTCTCTCTCGGGAATGTCGAGAACGGGATGCGTCCTTACCCTGAAGTCCGTCATCAGACCTTCTTTCCAAGGTTCTTAGCGATAAAAAGGATCAGGTCCTGCACATCGATTGCGCTCTTAACCCAGGTGCCAGGCCGTGTCGCGAATTTGAGCGAAATCAGGCACTTCGGGCAGAGCGTGAGAATCCGCTCGCAGCCCGCGCCATCTGCCGCCTCGATGAGCCGATCAATTCTCGATCTGGCGGCAGCATCCCTGGGCAGCCATTCCGTGCCGCAGCAATCCATTGGCTCTTCGACCAGTCTATTGATATCGACGTAATCAGAGACGAGGTCGCTCAGCCTGGAGACATTGTGCTCTCTGCCTCCGTCCACGGCATCGTGGCCAGTGCAGGTCAATATCCCCGTCTTGGGCGGCAAAGCGAACTTCGGCATCTTGCCGGCGAGAAAATCGACCAGATGCAGCACTTCGCAGCCATGGTCGAAGCCGAGCTCGGAATATTTCTTGAGCATCATAACCCCGGCGGAGCAGGTCGCGACTATCGTCCTGGCACCAACCGCTTCGAAGAGGCCGATGTTCTTCTCGGCAAGGCCATTGACCGTATCGACATCCATCCCAATAAATGCGTCCAGACCGCAGCAGACTTCATCCGCCAGCACAACCGGCTTCACGCCGACCGAATTGAGCAGCCGGACGGATGCCCTGGGTATTTCTATAATGCTGTGTTCTACCTGTCTGCCGAAGATAAGGTCGGCGAAGGGAACGCAGCCAACGAAATATACGACCGGTCCCATTTCAGAGACCTTCAGCTCTCCATCAAGCCAGGAGAGCCGATTCTGTTTCTTCTCCCCCCTGGCCTGCATACGGGCGATTGCCGTCAACATGTCGCGGTTCTTTTTACCACTATCAGGCGCAGTCATTTATTTTAATCTCCATTCGAATGCGGAGTATTGTCGAAAGTCATTAGTTTTATTTTATCGGATGTTACCCCGAGTATATAGAGTATCGCATTAAGTTTCGCCACGGTCTCCTCGACATCGTGGCAGGAATCGTAGCGACAGTCGTCCTCTCCGCAGCTGTAGATCAGGACCTCTCTTGCGCCGTTCTCTAACGCACCGATAATCGACCATGCGGGAATACGTCCGGTGCAAAGGAGATCGATAAATACGGCTTCATCGCCTAATCGGTTTGCGAGTGCATCGCTCGCATCAGGATGATTCGCCTTCGCCCAGATGCACCTGAACACGACCGTCTTGTCCTTCACATCGAGAATCGATTGCGCGAGGCGCTCATTCGAGAAGTGCATCTGGTCCAGTGCACCGGTCGGACAGCGGGCGATGCAAGCGCCACAACCTTTGCATACGGCGGTATCTATGACCTGGACCACTCGGCCATCCTTCACAAAGGTCGTCTTAGCAGCCGCGTAGGAGCAGGCATCCTCACAGGTAGAGCAGCCTATGCAAAGGCTCTCATCACAGAGGGCTATGATTGGTGCGAGTATGCCTGAAAGAGCGCTTTCGTCGGCGTCTCCCACCTTTACGGAACATCGAGCCATTTCTCGCTTCTCCCCGAGGAGGTCCTCGAGCTGGGCGTGCTGGACCTTCACCAGTTCCGCGTCGCACCACGAGGCCTCCCGCTGTTCGCTTTCGAGGGCGATGTATCGACCATCACACTCGTTTATGCACCGCTCGCACTCGAGACACGAGCCGCACATGAGGCATCTCGAAGCCTCTTCCCTGGCCTGCTCGAGCGTGTATGCCATCTCCACCTCGTCGAAGCTTCTGACGTCGAGGTTGTCAGCCAACGGTGGCTTGATCCTCTTGCGCTCATCGGTCGGTGAGAAGATGAGCTCATATTTCACTGGCGTCTGATATTTCCTTGGTTCAAGTATCGAGGCCTTGCCCGTTTCGATGAACGCTGCAATGGCCTCAGCCGCACGATGGGCCATGCCTATCGCCTCGACAGCGGTTGCCGCTCCCGAGACTATGTCGCCCGCAGCGAATATACGGGGGATGCTCGTGGCGCAGGTGCGCTCATCAGCGCCGATGGTATCCCACCGCGTCACTTCGAGCCCATCGATGCCCTCGACGAGGCCCAGGTCTGGACGCTGCCCGAGCGCCGCGACCACGGAATCGCAATCAACCGTGAACTCGCTGCCATCTATAGGAACAGGCCTGCGCCTGCCGCTCGAATCCGGCTCTCCGAGACGCATCTTCTTCAGCTCGATTGAACTGACCCCGCCATCAGTGCCGAGAATCCGTTCGGGTGCAACCAGGTAGTCGATAAGAATGCCCTCTCTAAGGGCCTCCTCTATCTCGTAATCCCTGGCAGGCATCTCGGCCCTGGAGCGTCTGTAAGCTATCTTGACCTCGCTTGCGCCAAGCCTGAGGGCGGTCCTTGCAGAATCGATAGCGGAATCGCCACCACCGATCACGATTACCCTCTTCCCGAGAGTGCGGTTGCCGTCGAGATGAACCGACGCTAGGAATGATATCGCATCGAGCACGCCTTCGAGGTCTTCGCCTTCAACGCCGAGGGACATACCTTTGTGCGCGCCGGCCGCAATCAGAACGGCCGAAAAGCCTTGCTCGAGGAGCTCATTCAGGCCGAGGTCACGACCTATGCTGATACCCGTCTTTATCTCGATGCCCATTTGGAGCACATGCTCGATTTCGAGGCTCAGAATCTCGCGCGGAAGGCGGAAAGGAGGAATGCCGGCGAGCAACATGCCGCCCGGCTCATTGAACCGGTCGAATATCGTGGTACCGAATCCCTTCATAAGAAGGTCCTGCGCGGCAGTCAGACCAGCCGGTCCTGCTCCTATGATCGCGACTCTCTCGGGTCTTGTGGGCGATATCCGCTCGATTATCCTGCCGCCACGGCGAAGCTCGTAGTCCGCGATGAATCGCTTCAGAGAACATATCGAGATAGGGTCGTCGAATTCGCCGCGCGCGCATTCCGTCTCGCAGGGGTGACTGCAGATGCGGCCCATGACTCCGGGGATTGGGAGTCTCTCTCGAACCACCCGGAGAGCCTCATCGAACCGGCCCTCGGCGGTAAGCGCTATGTATGCCTTTGCATTGACTCCCGCCGGACAGGCGGCGTTACAGGGGGGCCTCTCAGAGGTTACCAGCTTATAGGATAGCCGGCCTCCCGAAGGGGCTATCTCAAAGTTGGCAGAACCAATCTGCCGATTTTTACTATCTCGACTCAAATCTGAACTAATTTTTTAACTAATGGAGAATGCCAAAATAAACGCGGCCGCGAGAATGCTACCTTATCAC
>JAFGIT010000076.1 GCA_016929465.1 Candidatus Coatesiibacteriota bacterium
TGCCACGCTTACGCCGAACCCACGGACGCAGCGCCGCAACGAAACATCGGCAGGATGCCCATGCCACGCTTACGCCGAACCCACGGAGGGGTTGGCCTTGTGCCTGCCCGAAGATGTAGATGGGCGGAGACAAGCCTCGCCTCTACACGACGGAAAATCCGATTTATTAGACGGCCTCGATTACCAGCAGCTCGCGGGGTACTTAAACGATCAATAGAAAAGCGAGACAACCCAGAGCAGAAGCCACAGCGAGATATTCGCCATGATCCCGGCGAGGACGTCGTCTATCATGACTCCATGGCCGCCACGTATCTTCTGAATTCTTCTGAAGCCTGGCTTTGCGACATCGAAAAAGCGGAACGCGAAGAAACCGGCAACCAAGAGCCGCCAATCGAGGGGCATGTAGAACATGGTTATCATCGCGCCGACAACCTCATCTATGACTATTCGGCCGTCGTCCTTCTTGCCGGAGATTTTCTCAGCCCTACCGGCAGACCATGCTCCGATGAAGTATACCGCTATGATTAGAAGCAGATAGCCCCAAACAGGAACGCCGAGGATCGAGGACAGCGCGAAAATAAAAAGACCCGGAATCGTGCCAAAGGTCCCGGATATGAATGGTATTTCGCCCACATAGAGCGAAGTGGCGATGAGTTCTGCAACGTGGTCGCCTCTCGAGAGCTGGGCCTTCCCCTCCATGCTCATCCTGCGCTCTACTCTCTCATCCTGATTTCGCGATTCTCGTCATCTTCATCGTCGAGTTTCTTGCTGAGCTCCTCCAGGTAGATGCCCTTTTCGATTTCTCTGGTCTCGGACATCACTCTTTCCTCCCACTTCTTCACCTTGCTCGCGTATGAGCTGAGATAGAAGTAGGTGCCGATGGTGATGAGTGCAGAAAGTCCGAGTCCCCACGGAAATAGGTCGTAATTGTAGGCCAGCGCGAGCACTACGAAGTCGAAAAAGATGCAGAGGCTGATGCCGGTCCTGTTCGCGACTTTCAGCATTCTCTTTGCCTCTGTTGCTTTGAGACGGAGCTCGAAAAGCTGAGCTTCGTCCCTCCTCCTGGCTCTCTTGAGTTTATCGTCTTCGAGCTGTGCACCGAGCAAAGTGTCGCCAAAGGCTGATTCCAGTTCCTCTCTCATCTCCTCCGCAGTCTTGCCGGTCTGAGGTCTGGGCCCGTCCTTGACGGCGCTCTTCTTCCTCAGTTTTCCATCTCTTTCTCGGAATTCCTCGCCGCAATAGGGACAGAGATATATGTCATCCGAGCGAGAATAATTCAGCTTGTTGCCGCATTCAGGGCAGTTTTTCTTCTCTCCAGCCATTGTGTTAATCTCCGGATTGGGGGTTCCATGAAATCAACGGCCCGTGCCCAATTCCAATGATAGCGATTTCAGATCCCCTTCCCTGCCCGCTCTGCTCCGGCCGAAATCCCTGCGGAATAATTACAGAAGCATAAAGGTCTTCGTCAGAAGGAGATCACTAAGCAATATTAATATCGAGGACAATACTACAGCCTTTGTGGTCGAGATTCCAACACCTCGTGTGCCTCCTGCGGTTGTTAGTCCTTGATAGCAGCCTATCCCTGCAATGATGAGCCCGAAGAAGAAGCACTTGCCTATCCCACTCAAGACGTCCTCAACAGTCAGGGAATCGAGCGAACTCGAGATGAAGTAGCTCGCCTTGATGTCCAGCTCGATAGACGCGACTATCATGCCACCAAATATACCTAATACATCGCCGATAAGGGCCAGCAAGGGCAGCATGATGATAAGTGCAATGATTCTCGGCATTACGAGCCTCTTGACGGGGCTCGCACCCATTACGCGGATCGCATCGATCTGGTCAGAGACCTTCATCGAACCGATCTCGGCAGCAATTCCGGCGGCTGCCCTACCGGAGACTATGAGCGATACGAGTATCGGACCAAGCTCGCGAGTGATTGCGATCGCGATCACCTTCGCCACATAAGACTTGGCGCCAAACCTCACGAACGCAGAACCGGTCTGAAGACAGAAGACCATACCCGTAAAGAGAGAGGTAAGGCAGACTATCGTCAGAGACTTAAGTCCGAGGCTCTCCATCTGCTCCAGGATCGGAGCGGCCTCGAAGGGACGCCTGAAGAATGACGCTATTGATCTCGTGGCCAGGCATGCGCTCGCTCCGGCGTATCGGAACGCCTCGACTATCCGAGAATCAAGCGCCTCAACTGCCGAAGTGCGCAACGGTCACCGCCCATGAGTTTGGGTGTTATAATCAGCCGATTGCCTTATCCAGGGCCTTCTTAATCTTATCTTCGGGAACAACGCCGACGATCGACTCGACCTGCTTGCCGCCCTTGAATATCAGAAGAGTAGGTATGGCTCGAATCCCGTAAGATGCTGCCGTGTTAGGAGACTCATCTACGTTCACTTGGCCGAACTTCGCCTTTCCTGCATACACGCCCGCCAGTTTCTCTACCATTGGCGCAATCATCTTGCAGGGACCACACCACTCCGCCCAGAAATCAACTAGGACTGGTACTTCGTTCTTGACAACTTCCGCATCGAAATTCGCGTCAGTGAATGCGGCTAGATTAGACATTTTGCTTCCACCCCTTATGAAAATTAAGTGAATTCCTTTGCCCTCAAGGGGATTCGAACCCCTGTTGCCGCCGTGAAAGGGCAGTGTCCTGACCTGGCTAGACGATGAGGGCATCTGCATATCTTGATACTAAACATACAAAAGCCGGGTTTGTTGTTCAAGAATATTCAAGAACCCCGGCCCTCGAAACGCAGCCTTCCATGGAACCAGTCGCAATCGCAATATGGCGATGCGCACTAAAATCACTGCACACTCTCTCGGTATGGGTGTTCCCGTATGGGTAAAGAAAACCAGCTGGGCCGGCGCTGCCTTTGCAGACTTCCATCCATTCATTTGAGGTGCGGAGCCGTTTTCCCGCTAGTGCGCAGGCCGAGGCGTATGGTTCGAGCGCTCTCAGGAAGAGAATCTAAGGCAATTCATCCCGCCAGGGATTCACCAGCGATTCAGGTGGCTGCGATAGAGCGCAAAATCGGTGGTCGTTGCGCCGCGCACTCCGCAGATCGACGCCGCGAATTCGGCGGCCCTGATGAGGACCTGCTCCAATGGCCAATTCTGAATGATGCCAAGGATCAGAACGGCAGTGAAGGCGTCGCCTGCGCCGACGGTGTCAATTACGTCGCTCATCATCGAGGCTGGAGCCTCGACAACCTCCGATTCTGTTACGGCGAATGCCCCATGAAAGCCCAGTGTGACGACGATGAGGCCATTGCCAAAGCTGGCCCTGAGTTCCCGTGCACGATCGATGTGCGTTTTAGTCGGGTCAGCGAAGTTCAGGGAGGCGAGTTCGTCGGCGTTCAGTTTGACCGAATCAGCTCGCCTCAAGAGTCGCTCGATTGTCCCCAAATTCCACCATGGAGAGCGGAGGTTAAGGTCTAGATTGACCTCGCAATCTACTTCGCTCAGGAAACTATTCAGGGCGGATGCAGACACTCTGGACCGCGCCGCAAGCGTCCCATGGTGGAATATGGAGATCTTCTGGCCTCGAATTGCCTCGATTGCCCGATCAGGATCGATGAAGTCAAAGGCCTGGTCGGCTGGGATCTCGTATCGCGGCTCCCCGTCGTCGAGGACCACGCACACCGATCCAGTCGGGTGTTCTGAATCGATCTGAACTCCAGACGTATCCAGACCCCAGTCAGCAATAATGGACAGCGCTTCACCGCCCAGCCTATCCCGACCGATGCGCGAAATCAGGATAGGATTCTGGCCAAATCCTCTTAAATGCCAGGCGACATTGAGCGGAGCTCCGCCCAGAACCACCCGTCCATCTGGAAAAATGTCGAAGAGGATCTCACCGAATATGAGCGGTGATGCGCCTTGTGTGATCCCCATTTCAATGCATCAGCTAGTCTATGCTGACGTCCTCATACTTCATGCTATTCATGTCCATGAGACGGATCTTCTCCGGCTTCAGGCGAAGCACGATGTAGTCGGGGTTGTCCGCGTCGCCGACGTAGTCCTTGAGCATGGGCATGAAATCGAGCAGCTTCCGCTTGTCGTCCTTGTCGGTGCTTATCTCGCACTTGCCTGAAAGACGAACGTGCATGCCCTTGTCGTCGCAAAAGCAATACTCGATGTGCGGTCGCTTCTTTATGTCCTGGGTCTTGTCGTCCTTCATCCCGGTCGCACACCAGAACTCCTTGCCGAACCAGCCGCAACCGCCCATCGGCCTCACGCCAGGTCTCTCGCCATCGGTAGTGGCCAAATACCCCCACCGGGCCCTCTCCATAAGAGCCTTCAGCTCATCGAAATTCATACCCAATCTCCTTGCTGATTGTAGGTGGATATTCTTAGTCTTAAGAAACATGTCGAGATTAACGGCTAAGGTGAGAGCCGGCAACCCCCTCAATTGTGGATTCGGGATTGATCAGATTTTTTGATCCACTAAGGTCACGAAGATACACTAAGAAATGAAGTAGAAAATATATTTCCTTCATGGTCCCTGGTGCCCTTCGTGGACGAAAAATCTAATGATTCCTCTTGACCTTGAACCTTGAACTTTGAACCTTGAACTACCTAGCCACCGTGACGCTCTCGAACTTGCGGTCGATTGGGCCGATGAGTTTCTGCGTGTTGCGGCCGGTCATGCAGCCCCAGAA
>JAFGIT010000009.1 GCA_016929465.1 Candidatus Coatesiibacteriota bacterium
AGAAGCCGGTGCCCTGTGCGGATCCATAGAAGAACTGTGCAAAGGAGATGTCGCCAACGAATTCAAAAGAGTCTGGATAGGTCAGCCCTGCAGCGAAGTAGTATTCGCCCTCTTGAGTGATTGGAGGTATGTCGCTCGGGACACTTTGCCACATGAATTCTGTTCTTGGCATATCGAAGGGATTGGGGATATAGATGTCTCTTACCCATGGATCGAGATACACGGACCATCCCGATTGCACTAGGGTAAAGGTTCCGCCATCGGGCGTAAGAAGACCAATATAGATATCGACCGACATTCCGAAGTCGAAGTTTTGACCTGCGAGGCTAACCGCTATGGTGTCGCCTGGCGAGTAGCTATCACTGTCTGTGTAAATCGTGACTGTTGGGGCGGCGAAGGCGCAGAACGGCAGAAATGCTGCCAGCGCGATTGCCAGGGTAAAAATATATCCGATGCTGCTTCTCATAGCACTTTCCTCCCTGTTGAGTCTTGTTGACATCCAAACAACACACACAACCCATGCTGCTTATCGATTGAGAAAGGTGCAACCTTTAGCGTAAAAATCGTAGGGGGTCAGAGTGAGATGATTGGTGCAGTCAAGATTCGGCTTCAGGTGCTAATATAAGCCAAATCCTCGAGGCGGCGAGCTATCGGAACGCTGCGAATCGAGTGAATGTCCACAGTGTCCTGAGAAGCCATAGAGGGCTGAGCAGGATATTCGAATACGCCTGGTTGGCAAGGGGACAGTAGCATTCGCCTCGCCGAATCGACGAACGCACCTTCGCGGCTTGTTCGGAATGCCACAAAGCCATGAAGTTGTAATCCACATCTCGTAGGCTGCCCAATGGGGCGTCGTTTGCTAGAGTGCAGCATGGCCAGATATTTCCGTATGGATCGATATGTGCGTTCGAAATGCCAGCGAAGCACGGTATCACCTGGCGCTGTTCGCGGAGAACCTTTAGCGCAAGACCATAATAGACGAGGCGAAGCGATTCGAGCATCCTGGTGTATCTGCTCTTGCCCTCGAGACTCTCGATCGTTTTTGCCCTGAATCTGGCGATGGCCTCGCCGTATTCCTCCGGGGATGGAGTAACACCGGTCGCTTCGTTCGCGAATTCTGCGCGGACTTCTGCGAGCTCGTTGCGGTAGCTCTCGATTCCAAGCGAATGGACATACTCGGCGATTCGGTCTATGTCACCCCAATTCAGGCGTGATATGACGGTACCAACCTCTAGGAGAAAGTTTTGATGTCTCTCTGAAAGCGGCAATAGCGTCTTGATGGTCTTTACGACCTTGTCGAAGCATCCGGGGACCCCTCTTATTTCGTCCTGCTGCTCGCCCAACCCGTCGAGAGATGGCTTCACCGAGAGCTTTACGCCTGGACTTGTGCTCTCGATGTGCTCGAGCATCGCCTTCACTTGGCGGAAGATGCGATCTGGCATGAGCCCATTCGTTGGGATATGGATGATCTTCGGGCTCAGGTGCCTCAAGGCGAGGGCCACTATATCGGGAAAATCGTCCCTCATGAATGGCTCTCCGCCGCTAATATTAAAAAATACGATGCCGCCCATGCTGCTGAACACCCGCTCTATCTCGTCAATAGAGAGTTCGTCCTCCATGCGACAGGGCTTATCCTCGTAGAATTTCCATATCAAGCATGTTTTGCACCTGGACTGACATCGGTTGGTCACAGAAAAAGTGAGGGTGACCGGGAGCGGTGGTTTCAGGAGATTGTATCTAGCCAGACGAAATCTCGCTGCCCTTGCAAGATTGCTCAGGATATTACTTCGCACTCTCATTATGCGATCCGGTTCCAGTCTCCAGTTTGGAGATTGATTGGGAGTGCTAGCACATTAAGGGGTGAACAGATTTGAGCCCGCCTGGGCTGTACCGGCTCGGTTCTTCCGATGCAATGTGGCCCCTAGCGCGCGCTCCAGGCTCGCCACGGTGCTCAAGTAGTCGTATGTGGCCCTTATGAGCTCTATTCGAGCGACGGTGTAGTCATTCTCCGCAGCAATCAAGTCTCTGTTGGTTATCAATCCTTCCCGGTAGCTGAGTCGAGCGAGTTCCAACTGCTCCGAAGCCACTCTTTCGGACCTTTCGAGATACTCCATGTCTTCCGAAAGCTGCTTCAGCTGCCTTGATATCTCTCTTATCGAGATCGCGATCTCTCGCTTCGCATCCTCGAGTGTCCGGGCGAGCTGTCTGGAGGCAATTCGAGATTGAATTAGCAGTTCATCATTGGATGTGTCGAAGAAGCTGTGCTCGAATCTGAGGCTGAACTGCCAGGTTCTCTCGGTAACGTCGAGAGATTCTCTGAATTTGTCCTCCGTTTCGGACATCAAGAAGCTGCCCTCTGCCTCGAGGGTCGGGAGCCTGTTATCCTCGGCGATATCCTCATTGAGTTCGTACTTCTTGCGCTGGACGTCCAGAGCCTTTATGTCCGGCCTGCTGTGAAAAGCCTGCTCAATCCACTCGTCGGTCAATATCGGGACTCTCTCTTTGTCGATGCTGGGGACTGGTGCAATTCGAGTGCCAATCTCGAGCCCCATGAGAGAGACCAAGCTGTCAATCGAGCTCTGCAGTTGCTTCTTCGCGTTATTCAGGTCCCTTTCGCGATTTATATAGACCAGTTCGGCCCTCGATCTGTCGAGTCTGGAGGAAAGGCCCTCGGTCAGCCTTAGCTCAGCGATCTTGAGATCCTGCTTGGTTGCCGCGAGCGAAGACTGCATCACCGTAATGTATTCCTGGGACTTGAGGACATCGTAGAACGCTCGCTTCACGGACAGCGCCAGGTCCTGTGTCAGCTCGTCGAGGTCGAGCTGTGCTAGCGCCACGTCGAATTCTGCCTGTCTGAGCGAGACGGTAGCTGCCTTTTCAAAGGCACCCTTGAGGAGATTCTGCGAGATGGAGATGCCAACGGTGCTCGTGAAGTCGGACTTCGAACCGAACTCGTTGGGGTAATAGATGGGATCGGTGCGATATTCCGATTCGTGTTCTGCCCAATCGAGGCTGCTCGTGAGAGATATGGTCCCGCCGTATTTGTGGGACTGCGTGAGCGCCAGCGTCACTTCATTCGTGTAATCCTGCATCAGATGCGAGTTATAGATGGAGCCGAGGTAGGTTGTGTGCAGTTTTGGCTCGAAGGTGTTCTGCTGAAGGGCAAGCGAGGATTCGACCAGCAATATTGAGTCCTTTGTGCTTGCGAGCCCTAAGTTCTTCTCGAGTGCAATCTCTATGCACTCCTGCAACGAAAGGAGCAAGGGAGCATCGGCGGCATTGGGGATGGGGGCTGCTACGCTCATCTCTGCCTGCATCGGCAAGGCCGTTGACAGCAGCAGACATAGAGAGAAAAAGACTAACCGGTGCCCTTCAAAAGAAAGGGCGGGCATGAAAGCCGTGCCCGCCCTCGAGAAAGGATTCTGCAAATTTATATCACTCAAGTTCCCATTCGACTTGTGCAATCGAGCTAATCAAATTGAACGAGTCTGCGTCCGAGAACGCGGCAAGCCAGGTGTATTTACCTGCCGGCAACAAGTCGAGCTTGTTGCTGTATAGCATGACGGGCCACACATCCGCGAACATTGGCAGATCGTAATTGTCGAAGTAGGGGACAAACTCCGTAGTCAGTTCTGGTCCGAAGAGAAGCGTGCCATCGGGAGCCTGCAGTGCGAGATACAGGTCCATGGTCTTCTCGAGACCGTCATTCTTGAACCTTGCAGTCAGTACTTGCTTCTGGCCCTTTCCGTAGATGGGATAGGTCCCTTCGAGCGTCAGATCAATCAGAGGCCTGTGGTCAATCGTTGTCGCCATAGGCGATGAGGCCAAGAGCTCTTTCGCCTGACCATTGGGCACCAGATAGGCTCGCCACATATAGTGACCAGGTGCGAAGCCATTGGGTATCGTGACGCTCAGTATCTCGAGCCCATCGACCCTGAAGCCGCTCAGCACATCGAAGTTGGAGACATAAGGCGTCTCCTCTGAGCCGAGCTCTGGCAGATAGATCACATTGCCGCTCGGAAGTATCACACTGATGTAGAGGTCCATGCCATAGAGCGTGTCATCGTGGTTGTAGCATGAGAGAGATACTGTCAGCGTGTCTCCAGGATAGAAGATCCTGCCATTGCTATCGAGATCAAGTGACATCTTAAGCGCGGCAATCACGCCAGTACCTGACAGCTCAACCTGCACCTCAGGCTGCATCGGATCGTTCGTCACGATTGTGATGATGCCCTCGAACAGCCCTGAGTGGCTCGGAGTGAACATGACCGGCAGGAATACCCTCGTGTCGGGCTCGACCGTCAGAGGAGTAAGGACGCTACACTGGAATGCAGAGTTGTCTATCGTGATACTCTCAATTGTAAGGACTGCCTCTCCAATGTTCTCAGCATAGAGCGAAGGCCAGAATGCGCTAGCCCCGACCTCGACGTCTCCGAAGTCATGAGATGTCTGAGAGAGTTCCAGTTCTGGATAGAGTATTCGATACTGGGTTCGGGAGTCGGCAGATGTCGGCGGCTGCTCCGAGTTACCGGCAGCATCAACTGCAATTGTGTAGAACTCGTAATATCCCTCACCGTGCGTCGCCACAAACGGGAGCATACCAGCCTCGCCGCCGAGCGACATGCCGGCATCGGTCCATTCGGTCCATCCGCCGCTCAGGTTAGCCGCATATCGATACCACAGCGAGACCGACTCGATCGGGCTCAGGATATCGGTCGCGGTGAACGTAACCGTGAATTCCGTCGCATTTGCCTCAGCCGAGGATTCTGCTCTGGAGAATGGAGGAGTCGTGTCGAATACGGCTGTCGCATCTGCTGTGTATGGAACCGCCTCACGGTTGCCGAACATGTCTTCTGCAAGTGAGTAGAAGCCATATAGTCCGTCACCTTCTATCGGGACGAATTCGAATACACCGATCGTCGAGCCAGTGACACTCAGACCAGTATCCTTATATGCACCACCACCAACGTTGTACCAAAGCTGAACCGATGCAACGCCCGTTCCAGCGTCAGACGCTGTGAATCCAACCTCGATCGGCGACTCATTCGTATAATCGACATCAACAGAAGCTCGCGATACTGCTGGGACGTTGTCGAAAACGGTTACTGCCGATACGGTCGCGGACGTTGTTGGCGCCGGCTCGGTATTGCCGCAATTGTCTGTTGCGGTTGTCCAGAACGCATAGGTTCCGACTCCATCGGGCGGAACAAAGTCGATTGTGCCGGCCGTTGTCTCCTCCTGGTATCCTGATTTCGCCCAGAGGCGATCGTCGAAGCGATACCACAGGGTCACATGCTTCACTCCGCTCATGGCATCCCAGGCGCTGAATGAGACCGGGATCATGTCGCCGGTCGCTATCTCCGGAGATGATACACTGGAGCTTGGCAGCGTGATGTCATAGTAGCTATCAGCATCCGGCGTAACGGGCGCGAGTTCCTGCCATCCGGCCTTGTTGACCGCGATGGTATAGAACTCATATTTGCCCTCGCCATCTGGGGCTGAGAACTCGAACGTTCCCCACGCATTGAAGTTGGTGAGACCAGATTCTTTCCAGTCGCCCTCATCGAAGCTATACCAGAGGCTAACAGAATCGATGCCGGTCTCGTCGTCTGCTGCGCTGTATCTTACATTCAACGGGAGGTCTGTAGTGTAATCGATGCAGGAGCAGCTGGATGTCGGCCTTGTGAGGTCATAGTAGCAGCTGCCGTCTGGAACTGACGGAGATGATTCGACGTTTCCTGCGTTATCGAAGGCCTTTGTGTAGAAGTCGTATTTGCCAGCACCGCGTGTCAGCGTTACGGCAATCGTACCGTGCGTCCCATAGGCGACATATCCGGTATCGAACCATGACCCGCGGCTATAGCGGCACCATAGGGATATGTGATCGAGTCCGGAGTAGAGGTCAACAGCCGTATATCCCACATCAATAGATGTATCTGTGGTATATGGCGGAACAGTGGCCTTCGAAATCGGCGCTGCCTGGTCGAATGCGGTGGTGGCATCGGCCACTTCAGGTGCAGCCTCTACGTTGCCCGCTAGGTCGCGACCGATCGTGTAGAAGCTGAACACACCGCCCGTCAGATCTGTGTCATAGATGAACTGGCCACCTCCAACTGCTGCCTTCTCGTCAACCTTCTGCCAGCTGAAGACATCATATTTCGCCCATAGCTCAACCACGGCGATCCCGATACCCTCGTCGCTGGCCTCGAAGTCGATGACCACCGGCGATGCGGTCGTCCAGGCTGGAGCTGTTGCCTCTGTAACCGGGGCAACTGTATCCAGGAAGGTCGAGCAATCGGGGGCACCAGTCCAGGTCTCAACATTCCCTGCGGAATCTGTCGCTGATGTGTAGAACTGATAGATGCCATCTGCCTCGGCTGGGTTGAACAGGAAGGTTCCCATCTCTCCGGAAAGCGTGATCCCAGTGGGCAGCCATCCCATGCCTTCGTAGTTGTAGAAGAGATCGATCGAAAGAATGTCTGAGCCCGTGCCATCCGCTCGGTAATCTATAAGCAGCGGCAGCTGGCGGCTGGTATTGTCACATGAACACACCGATATGGGCGAGCTGATGTCGTAGGCAACCTTTGTGAGGGTCTTGCCCAGGGCGCTCTCCCTGTTTCCTGCCATATCGATTCCGATGCTGTAGAACTCGTAGATTCCAGGTCCTTCTGTCGGTGAGAAGTTGAAGGTCCCGTTTTCTGCGTGTGCAGAAAGACCGGTATTCATCCAGGAGGACCCGAGATTGAATCTGTAGAAGAGAAGCACGTTGGCAATCGGCGACCCCGATAGGTCTTCGGGATCAACGCAGGCATAATCTAGCGGAATCGGTAGTGAACTGACACCGGTCGGGCCACTGAGCACCGTTGTGGGCGCCGTTATGTCATAGAGCGTCTGATCGTCGGCCTCGAGCGGGGTCGGCTCGACGAATCCGGCCTTGTCGGTTGCAACCGTATAGAAGAAATACGTTCCCTCACCGGCAGTTGGCTGGTAATTGAACGTTCCCGAAGCGTTGGTTGAGGATAGGCCTGTCGGACCCCAGAGGCCAGCCTCGCCGAACTTGGCAAAGAGCGCCACGTTCGCGATGCCGGAGGCCCCATCCGTCGCCGTAAATGAAACATGGATAGGCGCTGCCTTGGAATATTCAGCTACTAAAGCTGCTGATTCTGGCGGCGTCGTGTCATAGATGGTCGTCGTGTCAACAACTGGCGGCTCTCCGGCCTGGCCCGGCCTTGGCTCTTCGTTTCCGGCCTTGTCGATGGCGATGGTGAAGAAGCCGTAACTTCCCTCCAGACCATCTGGTGGATCAAAGCTGATCGCGCCAAGCGGCGCCGTCCCGAATCCGCCCATATATTCCTTCCAGACTCCGCTGTTGAGCTTGTACCAGAGAGCAATTTTGTCGAGCCCGGCTGGCCCGTTGTCGATTGCCGTGTATTCGACGTCAAACGGCGCGGCAGTCACGATTTCGGTTGAAGTAGCCGCTGAGGATGGCACCGACCTGTCGTATATAGTCGATGCTCTCATCGAAAGCGGTGCAACTTCTGTCTCGATGTTGCCGATATTGTCGGTCGATAGTGTGTAGAATTCATAGACACCCTCGACATCTTCTGGGGCAAACAAGAACTCACCCGAATCGCCTTCAATTGGATC
>JAFGIT010000077.1 GCA_016929465.1 Candidatus Coatesiibacteriota bacterium
CGCAAACGCCATAATGAGGGACCAAAAACCATGGGTAAATCCAAACTAATCTATTGACATCGACCACAGTCACTTCGTGGATTGCATTCTGATGTATTCAATAAACTCATCGTCAGTCATCCCCTGGGTCGCCTCGTGTATTTTCAGTCGAGCGTAATGCACCTCTTGTAGGGCGGGATCACCAGGGAAATCCTTGACTGCCTTTTCCCATAGATTGTCGCTCTTCTCCATCAAATTACATCCTCATAGAAGCTCTGCAGGGGATATGATCTGGATATCAGAATAACCTAATGCAAAATTCACTACATCAACCGGTCGTTGCGTCCTTAGCTTAACCATATGTCTGAAATTCCAGCTAAGAAGATAATCCATCTCATTCGGCGTTGCAATTGCAGCGTGGTGTGCATCCTCTGGGTAGTCCGCGGTCATCGCCCCGCACCGGGACCTGCATCGAGACGCCGCTCAACTCCTCGATCTCTATCGTCGGTGCGATATAGTGATTATTATTCTTGGTGTCTTCAGTGCCGTCCATCGCTCTTGTCATCTCCTTTCGAATGTTCTCTCTTGCCTGCCAGAGCCGTCGCTTTATCGAGCCGGCTGGCACCTCCAGCCTGCGGGCTATCTCCGAGACCGACTTGTTCGATAGATATCTAAGACGTGCGGTCTCTCTCAGAATGGGGCTCTGCGACGATAGCAGCCGCAGTGCTCGTCCAATCCGATCGTCGTCCTCCTCATGGCCTCCTACATCCGAGCACCCCTGAATCTCGCTCTGAGACTGGGAGTGGATTGCCTCCTCATAGGGGACTTCGCCCTGGAAACGCCTGATGCATCTATTCCTGGCGATGTTCCTTGCGATCTGCTTCACCCATGGGCCGAACCGATAAGGTGGTCGGAGGCCAGATATGCACTCCTGAGCCTTGATGAAGGCCTCCTGAACGACGTCATCGGCTTCATCTGGATTTGCCGTCAGCGCCCGGGCAACTGCCTGAACACCCGACAGATGAGTTCTGACCAGCTCCTCGCAAGCGGCTTCGTCTCCAGCAATCGCCCCTGCAAGAGTCTCCTGTTCAGAATGATCGGCTTCTCGCATATTGAAATTCCTCCAGTCTCCGGCAACGTAACATCAGATGCACTGTGAGGTTCGGTCGGAAGACCTTGTGTGTCGATTTGCTCAGATTTCAACAAGGCCGGTTATATCGTTGAGTCTCTCGGAGAGCCCGCGCCTCCTCAAATCCAAGGCTATATGACGAATACACCAGGATAGGTCGAGGCCTTGAAGAATACCATGGCGGGTCTCCTCGGTACGAGAGTTGCCGAAGACGGGTCGAATGCACTCCAAGGCGAGATCCATGAGTTCATCGGAACCGTCTATAACTCCCAGAACACACAGCGACTTGGCCGACTTGACCGCAGAAGTCGCGTGCTTCGAGATATCCGTCAAGCCCGTCCTCATTTTCTCGGGAAGGGCTTCCTTCCGCAATTCATGGTGGCACTGCCCAATGAGTATCAGCAGGCTTTCCTCCGGAGTGGACCGAACGCGGCTATCTGAACCGTTACCAGGGATGTCGAATAGGCGGCAGACATCGAGACCAGCATTGCAGGCCTCTTCGCAAAGCATATACTCTGCGCGGTCGAAGTGAACGAGAGCTTTTTCCAGATGAGACTTTGCGAGCATGATCTGCAGCCCGTTGGCCTTGCAGAATTCAATCGACTCCTCTGCTGGGGAAAGGTCCTCCTCACCTCTTCCCGAAAGACGTGCAGTGCGAGCGACGAGGAGCAAGTACCTCGGCTTGTGCAACAGCCAGCCGGATGACTCCAGCAGCGGCTCCACCTTTGCCAAATGCTCATCGGCATCGCACGTTTCTCCCACGGCAAGGGCCCATTCACACCTATCTAAAAGGCTGGTTATAATGAGATGATTGTGGCCGAATTGCTCGGCTTCCTGTGTGATCTGATGGGATATTTTGCTTGCCGGAGTGAATCGCCCGCCCTGAACATACAGCCTCAAGAGACTGCCAAGTGCCTCGAGTTTCTGCTCCCTGTGCGAGTCTCGCGCCGCGCGACAAAGCGCGGGTCTCAGCATACTCATAACATCTCTCGTCGGCATGAAGATCGCCTTGGTATCGGCGAGGAATCTATAGGCCGCGCTCTGAAGCTCGGATGTCTCCATTTTGGTGGCGAGCTCCAGATAGCGTTCGAAGGACGCCAGGGCGTCCCGCAGTTTACCACGGTGGAGGTCCACCTCACCTAACACTCGGAGGGACCAGGCAAGGTTGTAATCATCCTGACCGGAAATTGCCATCTCGCGCGCCTGTTGGCCCAAATTCCAGGCCTCATCGAGCGAGCATCTGTAGAGATTGACTATGGCGAGGTTTATCAATGAGTCGAACTTGAGGTGCTTCGATTCGACCGACGCTGCAATCTGGAGAGCGTCCTGAAAGGACTTCATCGCCCCTTTAAGAGAGCTCACTCTCATCTGGAGGAGACCGAGATTGGTCAAACACTGGCCAGTCAGAGGCTTGTCGCCGATCCTCCACGCGATGTCTGCTGCTTGGCGGAAATGCCCCCTGGCGGTGTCCCAGTTGCCCTCGTGTTCGTGAAGAAGACCGATATTGTTATGTGTTCTTGCGACGAATAGCTCGTCTGAAGTGCTCAGCGCAAGCTCGATCTGGCCCTCGAGCACCTCTATTGAACGCTTCAGATTGCCGGTCAGGTAATAGACATGCGCAAGGTTGTTCATTACGTCCAATATCTCGTGTGTGTTCGGCTCGCCTGCTGACTTCTTGAGAAGGGCTATGCAGCGTTCGAAGAGGTCGATCGCGTCCTTGTTGGCGTAGATCAGGGCGACCTGCCTCGCGGCTTCTCTGGTGTGGCTGTAGGCCTTTTCGAAATCTCCCGCTCGCTCGCAGTGATACGCCAGAATCGCGGGCCTGGTGCGATCATCGAGGTTCAGTGAATTCTCCAGATGCTGGGCCGCTCTCGAATGCAGGGACCGCCTGCTGCTCTTGAGCAAACTGTCATATATTGCATCTCGGAAAAAAGCCCTCGAGAAGGAGTAAGTCGGGCCGTTCTCCGACTGCTTTTCGCTCAATATCTGATGGTCCATGAGCTGCGAGATGCCCACGCGCGTGACATCCTTGTCCAGGCCAGAGACAAGCTCGGTAAGGACCTCGAGCGACACGTCAGAGCCAAGAACCGACAAAGTCTGCAGAATGAGCTTCTCTGTATTCTCGAGTTGATCGGTCCTCGCCATCACCATTCCGCGAAGGCTGTCCGGAAGCTGCGCCTCGTCCGGTCGGCCAGTTACCTTCCAGCGCTCGTCCTCACGCAGCAGAAGCCCCTTGTCCATGAGGAGTTTTATCATCTCCTCAACGAAGAGCGCGTTGCCCTCGCACTTGCTCAGTATCAGATTCCGAACCTCGGTAAGCGCCTTGTAGTCATCCGCCTTGTCGAGTATCAGATAGACCAGGCGCTGCATGTCCCTCTCAGAGAGACGGCCCACGTTTATCTCCTGAGCATTTGCGAGACCATCCCACTCGGGCGGAGAATAAAGGCGATACGAGGTGCAGAAGATCAACTTCGAAGCCGAAAATCGCCTCATCAGGTATGAGAATAGGTCCAGAGATGCCCGGTCACACCATTGAAGGTCATCGATCACTATCGCGACCGGCGCTCTCGAAAGCAGCACCTCTATGGCGCATTCTGCCGCGCGATAGATGCAATTCTGGATCTCCTCGCCGTGAAGGCCCTGGAATTCAGCTTCATGCGTGCCCCCATGCACTATGAAAGATAGCCCAGTCAGGACGGGGCACTCGCCTTCCGAGGGAGGGATCGCTCCCAGCGCTTCCTGCACCGCCTCCTCCGTTACAGTCTTCGAGTCATGCGACAAGCCCAGTATCTGAGAGAACAGGTCTGCGACGGGCGCATAGGGGACGTTGCGCTGGTATTCGAGCGACCTTGCCCAGAACCACCTTATGCCGTCGGCTTCCATCTGGCGCTGGCATTCGCTGATAAGCCGCGTTTTGCCGATTCCCGCCGGCCCCTTGATCGCGACGACCGTCGCGTTGCCGGATAGAGCCCTCTCGACCGCCTTTCTGAGGCTTTCGAGCTCCTCCCGCCTATTGACGTAAGCCGTAAAGCCGATCTCCTGTAGGCCTCTCGTGGTGGCTCCGCGCGATCCGACAGATAGGACCCGATAGACGCTCACATCATGCGCCACGCCTTTTACAGGATGCTTGCCCGCGTCCTCGAACTCAAAGAGCTGACGTGTCGCGTTATAGACCGATTCCGAGACCATCACGGAGCCAGGTTCGCACAACTTCTGCATGCGCTCCGCGACGTTCACGACCCTGCCCATCGCGGTATAGTCGCGCTTGGACTGAGAGCCGACCTCACCCGCGATGACCAGTCCGCAGTTGATCCCGACTCGCAGCCGAATGGGTTCGGGGATCTGGACCTTCACAATCTCCTCGAGCCTGAGTGCAACCTGCTGCATCTCGAGCGCGGCGCGCACGGCTCTTTCGGCATCGTTTTCGTGAGCATGGGGCGCCCCGAAGAGGGCCATGATGCAGTCGCCGATGAACTTGTCTATAGTCCCGTCATACCTGATGATGGGCTCTGTAAGGGCATGGAAGCACTGGTTCATTACCTCCCTGAACTCTTCCGGGTCCAACGCCTCCGACATCGGTGTGGAGCCGACGATGTCAGCGAAAATCACGGCAGCGATCCGACGCTCTCCGGCCAATTCGGGGGCCGGAGCCGGCTTCGGCGC
>JAFGIT010000078.1 GCA_016929465.1 Candidatus Coatesiibacteriota bacterium
ATGGGGACAGCGTGCCACGTCAGAGGCGCGAGCAAGATTCTATCCGAGGTCGAGCGTCGATTCGGGGAATCCGAGTGGCTTCGGAAGGGATATGAGATCGAGTCAGTGAATTGCCTGGGCGCTTGCGCTCTCGCCCCGATTGTCGTAGTAGATGGGAAGTATCACGGCCACGCAACGATCGGCAAGCTCGATGAAATTTTGCCGAAGGAACCGGCGAAGTAACGATAAGAAGGTCTGGTGCGCCTAAGAGACATTGTTGAAGCGGTCGGCGCCTCTGTGCTTGCCGGCGAAGACTGTCTCCCTGAGAGGGAAATAACAACCGTCAGCGCTTGCGATCTGATGAGCGATGTGCTTGCGTTCGCCAAGCCCGGTATCTTGCTTGTAACTGGACTCGTGAACTCACAGGTCATAAGGACGGCCGCCATCGCACACCTTTCTGGCGTGATATTCGTCCGAGGCAAGCAGCCGAATACCGAAACGGTTGAACTAGCGAAGAAGATGAAAGTCCCATTGCTTAGCAGCAGGATGCACATGTTTGAGCTGTGCTCTGAGCTGTCCAAGATCGGGCTCAGGGGCACGCGCACTGAATAATATTCAATCCCAACAATGAACGACAATGTCGTTTTCAGCCAAAAGCTCGACGTAGAGGGCGGGGATTTTATAAGGGGCGGTGAGTCATCTTGCCGCATACTTGAAATCCTCAAGGAGCTCGCATTCCCTCCGGCAATCGTCAGGCGAGCAGGTATTGCCGCCTATGAGGCGGAGATGAACATCGTGATGTACGCGGATCGTGGTACGATGGATCTGAAGGTGACTCCGGACCGCATCACGATTATCATCCAAGATGAAGGCCCTGGTATCGAGGACATAGAGCTCGCCATGCAGGAAGGTTATTCGACAGCCACTGACAAAATCCGCGAGATGGGCTTCGGGGCAGGAATGGGTTTGCCCAACATCAAGAAGAATAGCGATGAGATGGAAATAACGTCAACAGTCGGGAGAGGAACCAGAATCAGTATAGTAATCACAACCAATGGTGGGGATTCCAGGGATGCCGATAGATGAGCATGCACTGAAGATTGATGAGGGGCGGTGCACTGGCTGCGTAGAGTGTACGAGGTCGTGTCCGGCTAAAGCCATTCGCGTCAGGGATGGCATCGCAGAGGTCATGGCCGAAAGGTGCATCGACTGTGGAGAGTGCTATCGCGTATGCCCCCAGGGAGCGATTGTCCCGGTTACGACAACACATACCGATCTGAGCGCATTCAAGTATAAAGTAGCGCTTCCATCTCCGGCCCTCTATTCGCAATTCGGGCCCAACATATTGCCCGAGGACGTTTTGCACGCGCTCTTGTCTATTGGCTTCGACCTGGCGTATGACAAGGCCTACGCCTGCGAGATGGTCTTCGGCGAGGTCAAGGATTACATTGAGCAGAATCACTCACGAGAGCCGTTCATTTCGCCAGTATGCCCAGCAGTGACGCGGCTGGTGCAGCTGATGTTCCCCGAGCTAACGAGTCTTATTCTCCCGTTTCGTCCTCCGAGAGAGGTTGCCGCCAAGGCGATAAAAATGGACGTAAGCAACAGGCTGGGCATACGAGAAGATGAAATCGCGGTGATCCACATCACTCCATGTCTTGCGAAGCTCGCAGCCATGATAAATCCCCCGACAGGAGAGAAATCCTATCTGGACGGTGCGGTCGGCATCTCTGAGATATATGCTCAGCTTCTGACTGCGCTCAAACAGAGGGAAAAGAAAGTTGATGAAATCCCCGAGCTTCTGCACAGATCATCTGGGATGGGCATAGGCTTCGGCAGAGTTGGCGGCGAGGTTACTGACCTGGGCTTCGAGGAGAGCCTCGCGGTCTCTGGAGTTCAAGATACGATAAGCATTCTCAGGGACCTGGAGCGTCGCAAGCTTCAGAACATGAAGTATCTGGAGTGCCAGATATGTCCGGGGGGCTGCATCGGGGGACCGTTGACAGTTCAAAACCGTTACATAGCAAGCCATACCATCAGCAAATTCGTGGGATTATTCGGCTCGAAACCGCAGGTTGAGGAGATGATGAAATCGGGGGAGCAGGAGAGGGCACACTTCCGGCTCGCAAAATCGATCAATCCCGTCTCCATCCCTCCGCTCGATACGGACACTTCATTTGCAATTGGGAAGATGCGGCTGAGAGAAGAGATACTCCGGAAATTACCAGGCAAGAACTGCGCAGCATGTGGAGCACCGGACTGCCTTACACTTGCGGACGACATTGTTAGAGGGCGCGCCAGTATAGAAGACTGTGTTTTCATTCGGGCTGACGGTCAATACAGGCGCATCAAAGGGAAAGGAGCACGGAAAAGATGAAGCTTTCGGATATAATCGATGAGCTTGGGCTCGCGGTCGAAGTTGAGGATTGCTGCCTGGATTGCGAAGTGCGGGGCTGTTATCTCAGTGATATCCTTAGTGATGTAATGGCCAACTCAGGTGAAGGCTACCTATGGGTCACCATCCATATCCATCCGAATATAACTGCGGTGGCCCAATTCAAAGCGCTCGCAGGAGTGGTAGTGGTCAATGGACGCAACCCACAGCCCGAGACCTTGAAAAAGGCCGAAGAGCACAAGATACCGATCTTCACCACAGACCTATCCTCCTACGAGATTGCGGGCAGGCTATATGCTGCCGGCCTCAGATGTAAATCGGAATGCTAAACCTTCGCGCCGATTTTCACGTGCACACATGTCTATCACCGTGTGCAGATGATTTCATGACGCCGAGGGCTATCATAGCGAAGGCGATTGAACGAGGCCTCGGCATGATCGCAATCTCGGACCACAACTCCGCGGAGAATGTTGAGGCCGCCATTGCAGCAGCCGATTCGACTTCTCTCACGATAATACCGGGCATGGAGATCACCTCCTCCGAGGAAGTTCACATCCTCGGGCTATTCGACTCTGTAACGGCTGCGCAGGGTGTGCAGAAGGTGATTTACGAGCATCTCAATCCTGGGCAGAACAACGAGGAGTTCTTTGGAAGCCAATACGTCGTCGATAAGGACGACTACGTAATATCAGAGAATAAGAGGCTCCTGATTGGGGCGACTGACCTCTCCGTGAGCGAGGTTGTCGAGACGATCCACAAATTCTCGGGCCTCGCGGTGGCTGCACATATCGATAGAGAACGCTTTGGACTTTTATACCAACTAGGGTTTCTCCCTGAAGGGCTTGAACTGGATGCAGTCGAATTGACCGGAAACAGCAAGCTCTCTGAGGTGGAAGAGAAATTCCGCTGCTCTATCGACCTCCCGCAAATATGCGACTCCGACTCACACTTCCTGGACGATATCGGGAGACGGACCACTGAATTTCTCGTGGAGGCCCCCACTTTGAGCGAGATTCGTTTGGCCCTAAAGGGCATTGATGGCAGATGGGCCAGATGCCGAGGTGAGAATCATGCTTGAGCTCTCGAATCACGTCCTTGATATTGCCCAGAATTCCACAGCCGCCGGGGCAGAGCTCGTCGAGATTGAGATCGATGAGGACTTCGAAAACGACCTAATGACGGTTGTGATCAGGGACGATGGCTGCGCGATGGATGAGGAGATTCTCAAGATAGCGGCGGATCCGTTTGTGACCACGAAGGCTGGGAAGAAAGTGGGCCTAGGGCTCCCGCTCTTAGCACAGGCCGCCATGGATGCGGAGGGGGAGTTTGACATATCATCCACTCCCGGGGTAGGTACGACAGTCACTGCGAGTTTCAGACTGAGCAGTGTGGACAGGATGCCTCTTGGTAACATGAAATCGACAATGCTCTCTCTGGTGTTCGGAGCGCCCGAGATCGACTTCGTTTATACTCGCAAAAGGGGAGAGCGCAGCTATCGCTTCGATACGCGGGAGGTCAGGAATCTCGGCGACGGGACAATGTTGAGCAGCGCGAAGACCATTCAGATGGTCCAATCGATGCTCCGAGAGGAAGATGAGATATTCCCTGAAGATTAAGGGCTGTAGAAGGAGACCGACGGATTAGCCGCACGACGAGTGCGCAGGACTAAACCTAGTAATTGCAGGATGGACCGTCACAAATGACTGACAATAATGGAGATTATGGAACGGGCCGCGGCAGACTCATATCGGCTCTAGCCAAGATTCAGAAGAAGCACGGCTATCTTCCCGAGGATGCGCTCTCTGAGCTCTCGAGAAAGATGGGCATCTCTAAGAGCGAAGTGTACGGCGTCGCGACGTTCTACTCCCAATTCAAGTTCGACCCACCGGCGAAGCACACACTGCACATCTGCCTGGGAACAGCGTGTCACGTTCGAGGGGGGATGAAGATACTGGAATCTGTTCGGAAGAGATTCAAGGTCAATCCCGGCGAGACGACAGAGGACCGCAAGTTCGCCCTGGAGAGAGTCGCCTGCCTGGGTTGTTGTGCGCTGGCGCCAGTCGTGGTGTTAGATGGGGAGATACACGGGAAAATGACACCGGAGAGCGTCGATAAGTTGATTGATGACCTCGATGCTCCCGAGAGGGGGGTATAATGGGCTTTAAGGAAGCACGCCAAAAAGCGCACGACGTATGGGCCTCGCTCGTGGACAACAAACGCCCATTGATATTCGCCGGGGCTGCGAGCTGCGGCCGTGCAGCAGGCGTTCAGAGCGTTATTTCCGCGTTCAGGACCCGTCTTGCGGAGAAGGGAATCGAGGCGTCTATTATAGAGGTCGGATGTGTCGGAATGTGCTATCTGGAGCCTATTATCGACATAAAAATGCCCGGCAAACCGCGCGTATCATACTCCAATATCAACCCAGCACGCGCCAGAAAACTCATCGCCGACCACATCATTGGAGGCGAAGTCTGCGAGGACCTTGCCATAGGAACCGTCGGCGAGCAACGTGCAGACGGCATCCCAGGCCTTTTCGAGCATCCGATGCTTGCAGCGCAGAACAGGCGGGTCTTGAGAAACTGCGGGCTGATAGACCCAACCAACATCGACCACTATATCGCCACCGGTGGCTATTCCGGCATAGAGAAAGCCATCGAAATAGGACCCGAGGCGACGATCGAGATGGTCAAGAAGTCCGGGCTGCGTGGCCGCGGCGGCGCCGGTTTCCCGACTTACAGGAAGTGGGAGTTCTGCCGGAGAAGCCCAGGAACTCCGAAATTCCTTATATGCAATGCCGATGAAGGAGATCCGGGCGCATTCATGAATCGCTCGCTATTGGAGGGCGATCCCCATGCGGTCCTCGAGGGCATGTTAATCGCGGGCCTGGCGATTGGCTCCTCCAAGGGAATCATCTACGCCAGGGCGGAATATCCCCTGGCCGTCGAGCGACTTAAAATCGCGTTGGCCCAGATGTCGGAGTATGGGCTTCTCGGGGATGGCATCATGGGCTCCAGCTTTTCTTTCGAGATCGAGTTGGAAGAGGGAGCAGGCGCATTCGTTTGCGGCGAGGAGACAGCGCTCATCGCGGCCTTGGAGGGCCGACGCGGTATGCCGAGGCCGAGGCCGCCCTTCCCCGCTGTTTCCGGTCTCTGGGGCAAGCCAACGAATGTCAATAATGTCGAGACCCTGGGCAACCTTCCACAGATCCTGATAAACGGTCCTGACTGGTTTGCGGAACTGGGCACTGAGAAGAGCAAGGGAACGAAGACCTTTGCACTCGCGGGCAAGGTCAAGCGGACCGGACTCGTCGAGGTGGCGCTCGGGACCAAATTGCGGGATATCGTGTTCTCAATTGGGGGAGGCATCCTCGACGAAAAGAAGTTCAAGGCGGTCCAGACAGGGGGCCCATCCGGTGGCTGCATACCTCTGGAAATGCTAGACCTTCCGGTCGATTACGAGAGGCTCGCTGAGGCTGGTTCGATAATGGGCTCCGGTGGGATGGTCGTGATGGACGAAAGCACCTGCCCGGTTGACATTGCACACTATTTCATATCATTCACACAGCAGGAATCGTGCGGCAAATGCCCACCGTGCAGAATCGGCACGAACAAGATGCTGGGCATTCTGCAGAAGATTAAGTCCGGCAAGGGAACGATGAGGGACCTCGCCCTCCTGGAGGAGCTAGCACTGACCGTGAAACGAGCATCTCTCTGTGGTCTCGGTCAGACTGCCCCGAATCCCGTTCTGAGCACTTTGAGATATTTTCGCGATGAGTACATCGAGCACATTCGCAATAGGAGGTGCCCGGCCGGCGTGTGCCGAAAACCGAGAAAGAAAGCGGCCGACAATCACAATTCGAACTCCGTGGCAGACGCCACAGGAGGAGAATAGCCATGGCAGAGCGGAAAAGAGCCGAGCGAAAAGTCGAACACAAGATCATCTTCGATGGCAAGGCCTATTCTTTCGAGTCAGGGATGACAGTCCTTCAAGCAGCAGAGGCCGCGGGCATCTACATTCCGACTCTCTGCTCACATCAGGCTCTACCCCCATTCGGAGCCTGCAGGCTTTGCATTGTTGAAATTGAGGGGATGAGAGGCTTTCCAGCATCATGCAGCACACCTGCGGAGGATGGCATGGTCGTCAGGACGAATACTGATGAAGTCATGCATCTCCGACGCGCGGTATTGGAATTGATCCTATCGGAGCATCCGACGGGGTGCTTGTTCTGCGAGCGCAAGGTTGGATGCGAGGACTTTCGAGGTCCTGGTCACCTGACCAAGGCGGGGACGGTCACGGGCTGTATGCTATGCCCGAACAAGGAGGAGTGCGAACTCAGGATTCTTGTGGAGAAAATCGGCATCAGTGAAGTAAGGCTCGATTCATCATTCAGGAGCCTTCCCCTGGAGCGTCTCGATCCATTCTTCGATCGCGACTATAATTTGTGCGTTCTGTGCGGGCGATGCGTTAGAGTCTGCCAGGAGATCAGAGGCACATCCATTCTCGAATTCATCAATCGAGGTCCCGAAACCAGGATCGGCACGTCCTTCCATCACCTTCACCTCGACATGGGTTGTCAATTTTGCGGAGCATGCGTGGATGTTTGCCCGACTGGGGCGCTTGCCGACAGAACGAGCAAGTGGGAGCCGCCGCCGCAAAAAACTGTCGAGACAACCTGCACTCTTTGCACCGTCGGATGCAGCATAGAGGTTGCAGCCTCTCGGGACAGAGTGGTTAGAACGACCCCATCTCGCACTGATGGCATAAACTCGGAGCAACTCTGTGTGCTGGGCAGATTTGGTATCGCCGAATTGGTCAATTCCCGGGATCGAGTTACGACTCCACTGACCCGAAAGGTGGGTCAATTGGTCAGAACCAGCTGGGAAGATGCCATTACACTGGCAGCGGAAGGCCTGTCCGGCTTCAAGAGCTCGGAGACCGCACTGCTATATCCGGGACTGCTGACGGATGAGGAAGCGAACGCTTGCAGAGCCTTCGCTCGCACTGTATTGAGGACAGAGAACTACCCCTACCGATTCCCGCCGCGAAAGTGGAATTCGGTTAATGCGAGTCTGTCTGGCCTGGGCATCGGCGACTGCATTCTGCTGGTCGGTGCAGACCTCACTCAGACCCATCCGATCCTCGGGCACAACATCAAGCGGGCGGTCGATAGAGGCGCAAAACTCCTGATAATAGATACAGTCCCGACATTCTTGGACAAATTCGCAGCGGCGAAGATACGGGCGCTGCCTGGTGATTTCTCCTGGGCTCTTGCCGGCCTGATCTGGGCAGTCGTAGAGAAGGATGCCGTCGCCGATGAACAGGAGCTGGCAAAATTCAAAGAGCTGCCAAAATGGGCCTTCAAACTTCTATTCGAGGAGATAATCACACATATCGGTACCGATGAAAGGACTCTGAACAGAGCAGCGGACATCCTTTTGGAAGGCTCTTCAACGCTTGTCATTGTCGGGCGCGAGGTCGGTGTCGAGAACACGCACACCCACTTCAATGGACTTCTGTCAGACTTCAAATCGCTGATGAGCTCCAAGACCAAGAGCTGTGAGGTCAATTTCGCGAGGAGCACTCGCGATTTCGACGCTCATTGGCTGAAGGTGATGCAGAACATCGAGTCGATGAGAGTTCGAGCACTCGTTATGATAGGTGATCTCGTTCCTCGCTTGAGCCCCGAGTGGCCGAATCCTCTTCAGGACCTTGACTTCCTGGTCGTTATCGACAGCCACAACGGCACTTATACTCCTTATGCGGAGGTCGTCCTTCCCGCGGCGGCCTTCACCGAGAAAGGCGGAACATTCACAGCCGTCGATGGCACCGTCCACAAGCTGCACCCAGCCGTCAGGCCGATGGGCCAATCGAAGCCGGAGTGCGAGATCCTCGCTCTGCTGGCGAAGGCGATGGGCAGAAATGGCGATGGACTCGAGCTGCCGAGGCGAGCGGATCGAGATACGGATATTCTCCCTAGGCCAGAAAGAGATTTCGCGCTATCCGAGCAACCGTCAGCGCCAAATCTCTCCCGCGAAGAGGTGAAATGCTCCAATGAGTGGCCTCTTATGCTGGTGAACAGACACAATTCATACCTTCTGCACGGACACCGTCTCAGCAGACTTGTTGGGGGCATACTCTCGCTCTGCATGAGCGATTTCGTCCGGCTTTCCCCGTCCACCGCGAAGAATCTCGACATAAGGGACGGCGATGAGGTCTATCTCGTATCAGGAAAAGGCCGAGGGAAGTTGAAGGCAAAGGTGGATTGCGACATACCGACGGGTCTTCTGGTTTCGAGGATGACGGCCAAGGACCCCAGGCTTTTGGCCCTGATGGGAAAGGAACAGGCAAGCTTCTGGACGAACACGGCTGCAGTGAGGATTGAGAAGAGCGGAGGTGATGACAATGTATAGCATTGTCGAGAAGACTGAGACAGTTCCGAACACCAATCTGGTGAAGGTGCGAGCGCCCGCGATAGCCGACAAAGCCAGGCCGGGCCAGTTCATTGTAATAATGGTCGATGAGCGGTCCGAGCGGATACCATATACGCTTTCGGATTGGGACAAGGAGGAGGGCACCATCACTTTCGTGGTGAACGAGGTTGGCAGGTCAACTGGCAAGCTGGTCGGACGCAAGAAGGGAGATGAGCTCTACTCGGTGGTGGGGCCTCTCGGCATCGCGCCCGAGATTAGCAACGTGGGGACTGTGGCATGCGTGGGCGGGTGCTTTGGCATCGCGGCCATTTTGCCTCTTGCGAGGGCATTCAAAGAGGCGGGCGCAAAGGTCATCTCGATAGTCGAGGCCCGGGCGGGCTACCTCATATACCTGGAAAAGGAGCTAAGAAAGGCCTCTGATGAGCTGATCATCGCCACGGGGGACGGATCGCGGGGCATCAAGGGCTTCGTGCCTGATGCCTTGAAGGACCTGATCGATAACAAGACCAAAATCAACAAGGTCTTCGCCATCGGATGCACCTTCATGCTCAAACTCACATGCGACGCAACAAGAGCTGCTAAAATCGATACACAGGTCGATCTTTGCCCCATAATCGTTGATGCAACAGGGATGTGCGGATGCTGCAGGATAGAGGTTGGAGGAGAGACTAAGTTTGCCTGCGTCGATGGCCCATTTTTTGATGGCCATAAGGTTGACTGGGACGTTCTCGGCTTCCGGAAGGCGGCTTACGTTGCGCAGGAGAGAGATTCTGTTCAATCTTCCAAGATGGGGGTGAAACAATGAACACTCCAATTCAGAAGCCCTCTACACCGGATTACAGGAAGGAGCCGATGCCGGAGCAGCTCCCGGAGGTCCGCGTACATAACTTCAATGAAGTCTCGCTCGGATATTCCCAGGAACAGGCCGTGCGAGAGGCCCGTAGGTGCCTCGGATGCAAAAAAGCGCCGTGCGTAACCGGGTGCCCGGTGGGCATCGATATCCCCGGCTTCGTGAAATCGATTGCGGAGGGCAACTTCCGTAAGGCGATTACGGTAATCAAGCGCAGCAACTTGCTACCCGCGGTCTGTGGACGCGTCTGCCCCCAATCCAAGCAATGCCAGGCGATGTGCGTCCTTGGCAAGAAGGGCTCTCCCGTCAGTATCGGAAATCTCGAGCAATTCATCGCGGACTGGGAGCGAAAAGAAGGCGTGAAACTGCCAACGATGATCGAGTCCACCGGAAAGAAGATCGCCGTCGTCGGCAGCGGACCTGGTGGGCTGACAGTGGCGGCAGACTGCGCGCTTCTGGGCCATCAGGTGACGGTCTTCGAGGCTCTACATAAATTAGGTGGTGTGCTCGTCTATGGGATTCCTGAATTCAGGCTCCCCAAGGCGATTCTGGACGAAGAGCTGCAGAATCTCGCGCGTATGGGAGTTGAGTTCAGGACCGACATGCTAATCGGCGCGACAGCATCTGTGAAGGAATTGCAGGAGGAGTTCGACTCGATATACCTGGGGCTGGGAGCAGGACTACCCTATTTCTTGGGGATTCCAGGCGAGAATCTCGCTGGCGTCTATTCCGCGAATGAGTATTTGACGCGCAGCAACTTGATGAAGGCATACCTGTTCCCC
>JAFGIT010000002.1 GCA_016929465.1 Candidatus Coatesiibacteriota bacterium
CAACTCAACTCACACCACAATCCCCTCAAAAAACATAAAACCGAACCAGCTCGACCTCTCAAAAACCGTCAATCTGATTATTGGGGCCTTGGTCGCAACCACATTGTCCACCGAATTTGAATTCGCCGGCCGGCCTTTTTTCGCCTATAGGTTTGACTCATACGGCGAGTCCGCTTACCATAATGATCAACCATTGATTAATCATGAAGCCTGGGAGGGCCGCACTTATGTCGATATTCTCCAGAGAAAAATGGCGGGCTTTATCAATATTTATCCTCATAGTCACTCTTGGCAGCCTACTTACAGCGATGCTGTTCTCCGAGAACACACAAGAGGAGAATGCGGCAGCACCCACATCCGAAACCGAGGAATTCTCGGACACTCAGATAGCATACCGCCCTCTTTCGGGAACACCATATTGGCAGCAATATGGGAGCGATGTGGGCCACAGAGCGAGGTCAGGCCTGCGAGGGCCTCAAAATGCAAGACTGCGCTGGAGTTTCTATATCGGAGACACCCCCGCTGAAAGCATAGCCATTTCAGCAGACGACAAGGTCGCCCTTTCCGCGTCCCCTGACTACGCAGAAGGATATCTGTATTGGCTTGACCTGGACGACGCTTATGTGAACTGGAGCTACCGTTTCAATGGGGTAGTGACGTTCCCGTCGCTCGCGGATGACAGCGAGGTAGCTTATTCGGTGGCTGATGGCTATCTCCACGCAATCAATTCAAGCAATTCCCGCGACTGGCTCTACTATATGGGCACGGGAGGCAATTTCACAGGCCCAACGGTGGGAGATGACGGGACCATTTACGCCGGATTCGAGGACAAGTTATTTGCGATCGATTCATCCGGAGGTCTCAATTGGTCCTATCAGCTCCCATACTACTCGTTTCATCTAATGGATACGCCCGTAGTTACTTCCGACGGCCTCGTTTATTTTTCCACAAACCAAAATGCGATTTATGCTCTGACCCCGTCTGGCGGATACCGCTGGTCGTATAACACAGGGGGAGGGAGGATTGATAACGCCATCGTTCTCAGCAATGACGAGGGGAGCTTGTATTTCGGCTGCTCCGATTACACCCTGAGAGCGTTGAATTCAGATGGGACTCTGGACTGGACCTATGGCGTGCTCTATTCAGGCAATGTCATAGGATCCGTTGCGGTGGATTCCGATGGCGCCATCATCTTTGGAGCGAGCGATGGTGGCTATGACAATAAACTCTTTGTCATGCGCTCCGACGGGACTCTTCGCTGGTCGATGTACCTTTCCGATCCTATTTATTCATCGCCGGCTATCGACGTAGATGGTTCCATCTATTTCGACTATAATTATGGGGAATTGTGCGCGGTCAATTCTTTTGGCATCTTCAAATGGAGCTATCAGACCGGCGACAACATTGCCGCACGGCCTTCGATCGGGCCCTATGAGACGGTGGTGTTCGGTTCGAGCGATAATGCTGTTTACTGCATTGACTCCTTGCCAAGGCTCTCAGATGGTCGAGTTACACCCAGCGTGGGCGATACGTCAGGCACATACAAGTTCACCGTGCATTACTACAGCCCTGCAGGTCGTGCTCCAGACCGGATAAGACTCCAGACCGATGTCAGCATATATACGATGACTCTCGAGTCGGGCACTGCATACGACGGCATTTATTATAGAAATCTCACCGGCTTGTCCGAAGGGGTCGGTGACTATAGATTCTATGCAAGGGATTTATCGACGGCATCGTATGTAGTCCTGCCGCCGAGCGGGTATTTTTCCGGTCCCACCGTCGATAACACCGGAGATTCTCATGAAGAAGACGATACGTGCTCTCAGGCTCAGGCAAATAAGCGCGATATCTCGACCGACGGCACACCTCAATACCACACTCTGACGCCAGGGGACGTGGATTGGGTGCAGTTCACTGCCAAGAAATACATTACTTATCACGTCAGGACGAAGCTCGCATCGCCGGATTGTCAGACTAACCTCTACATCTACGACGGGGACTGCTCCACTGAGCTCGCCTTTGATGGAGGTTCAGGCCTCGGCGGAGGCTCTGCCATCGGTTGGATGTGCCAGGATAATGGAACCTACTTCATCGTGGTCGAGCACGGAGGGGGCGGAACTGGCGCGGGTGAGTATTACCTCAGTGTTGAGGAATCGCACTGGCCTACCTTCAAGTGCGACTTGACCCGCCAATCGGTCTCTTCAGCGCTGGGCTGCCCGGGGGATTCGCTCGATTGGTGGACCGCGGGATTCGCCGAAGACCGCACGCCGGTCGTGGATATGGCCGGGCGTGTGTACTGCGAAACCAGTGCCGGTTGGCTCTATTGCCTGAACTCGGCCGGCGTTGCTCAATGGAGTTACGATGCGAATCTCGCCGACTTCACCAATGTCTCGCTCGGGAGAAGTGGAAATGTATATTTCCGCTCACAATCGAACAAGATAGTGTCTTTGACTTCCAGTGGGGGATTACGTTGGACCTATGGCGTCGATAATGACGACGGTGGCATTGTCTCGTTGAGCGAGGATGAGGATGTCTATTTCGGAGTTGGCTGGGCGCTATTTGCCCTTCAGAGCAATGGTTCATTGGCATGGACATTCAGCTCCAAGAGCGAAATAGCCGCGCCCCCCGCGATTGGCCTCAACGGTAGCATTTATTTCGGTAATACAAATGGATTCTTAGTTGCTCTGGAAAGCGACGGCTCCTTCATCTGGTATAAGGACCTTGTGGACAGCATCTCTACGACGCCGCTCGTCACCAGGAACGGTGATGTTGTCGCGTTGACGTCTGCCGGGACTCTCTACTCCTTCAATCCAGAGGGCGGATTGAATTGGTCCTACCAGTGCGACGGCGGGGCCGTCACGGCCTCCCCCGTGCTCAGCATCGATGACAGCATCTTGGTCCGCAAAGGGAGCAACAAGCTCTTCTCTATTGCCTCAGATGGTTCACTCGATTGGACATTATACACATTGATGGACACTCCCGGCACGCCGGCAGTGGACCGAGACGGCTACATCTACGTCGGGCGGGAGGGGATCAAGTGCCTCAATCCCAACGGAACAACCAGATGGACACACGTGGTATCGGGCTATAATTCCGATTCATCGCCCGCGATAGGCCCAGACGGCTCCATATACGTCGAAGTCGGCGATCGCCTCTATAAATTCCGCGAGGTAGATGTGAACCTTAGCGGGGGCACAGTCGCGCCAACCAGCGGCAGTGGGAAGACGAATTTCCAGTTCGATGTCCACTACGAAGGAACTTCTGAACCAGGGCTGATATACGTCTATATAGACGGCAATCCGCACGACATGGACCTCGAAAGCGGAAACGCCAATGATGGGCTCTATCGATACGAGACAGACAGCCTGAGCGAGGGCTCCCACAAGTTCTTCTTCTACGCAGAAAGCACGACCGGAAGATGGGACCTGGATCCGGCGAGCGGGACCTATGACGGTCCCGACGTCGATGATACGGATCCGGTCTCGCAGGCCTATTCTCCTGCATATCGTAGCACGGGGAACATCCCAGTGGACTTCGATGCGAGCGACAACGCTACCGGCATCGACACGGTCTTCATATATTACGCCTATGAAGGCGGCGGCTGGGTGGAGTTCGACACATCCACGAACTCGAGCGGAACGGTGTGGTGTAGCCCTGTTCACGGGGACGGGGAGTATGCATTCTGCACCCGCGCGGTGGATGGCGCAGGCAACACCGAGGAATATCCATCGGATCCCGATAGCACGACAATATATGACACGGCCCCCCCCACATCGAGCTGCGATTCCCCGCCCTTTGAAGACACCTCGCCATTCGGCGTGGATTTCAGTGCGAGCGACGCGGCCAGCGGGATCGCTGAAGTCTCTCTCTGGTACAGAAAAGATGGTGGCACTTGGACCTTATTTCATGCCATCACGGGCAAGGCCACTGGCGCTTTCGATTTCACAACGTCGGGCGAAGGCGAATATGAATTCTATACTCGCGCAGAGGACTTGGCGGGCAATGGTGAGGACCCGCCGCCTTCCCCCGACGATTCGACGATATACGATATTACGAATCCCTCTTCAGAATGTACTGCCCCGCAGTTCGCCTCGTCTTCCCCGTTCGGCGTAGATTTTACGGCGAGCGATGCCTTGAGCGGAATAAGGGGGGTGGGGCTCTGGTTCAATAAGGAGGGCTCTGGATGGACCTATTTTGGCTCCATCGCTGATGAGACTCAGGGCACGTTCGAATTCACGCCATCCGGAGATGGCCAATACGAATTCTACACCCGTGCCCAGGACCAGGCGGACAACCTGGAGGACCCGCCCGGATCGGCAGATAGCAGCACAGATTTTGACACCATAAGCCCCTCGTCCGAATGCAGCTCCGCAGCACTGGAGTCAGGTTCTCCCTTCCCCGTCGATTTTACAGCGAGTGACGCCTATAGCGGCATCGCCGAGGTCTCGCTCTGGTTCAACAAGGATGGTGGGGGATGGACCAATTACGACACCATTCCCGACAAGACAGAGGGGACATTCCAGTTCACGCCATCGGGCGACGGCGAATACGAATTCTATACGAGGGCAATGGACAAGGCCGGAAACGTCGAGGACCCCCCGGGCGCCCCGGATAGCACGACGACCTACGACAGCAGTAAGCCGACTTCATCATGCGATTCTCCGCAGTATGAGAACACTCCGCCGATCAAGGTCAATTATCAGACGAACGGGGGCGCTGGCTCGTCCATTTTGAAGGTGGAGCTCTACTCGCGCTTCGATGGTGGCAGCTATACGCTATACGATGATTCGACCGACGCCACGGGCTCTTTCGACTTCGATCCAGCATCAGGCAACGGCGCCTATGCTTTCTATACGATCGCCTATGATGAGGCTGGAAACTCCGAGGACCCCCCTGGGACTCCGGATAGCGAGACCGTATTCGACGATGTACTTCCGTCATCGACATGTGATTCTCCTGAATATGTCACCGAAGGCACGATAGCTGTATCCTATACTTCTTCGGACACCCTCTCTGGTATAGCCCAGATTGCCCTCTATTGGATGACCGAGGACACCGGTTGGACGGAATTCGAGGTGGTTGCCGACCGAGATAATGGCACTGTCTGCTTTGACCCACCCGCTGACGACAAATATTTCTTCACTTCCGTAGCAACAGACAGAGCAGGCAACCAGGAGGGCTTTGACAGCACGAAGCATTGCCAGACGGTCTATGACACAGAAAAACCCTTCTCAGATTGCGACGCGCCCGAATATGCGTCCGGAGAAACGATTGAGGTCGCTTATTCCGCCGAGGACGCCGAATGCGGACTGAAGGAGCTTCAGCTCTGGTATCGGCATAATTCGGGTGATTGGACATTCAGCGGCCTTGCCACGGATGCGACGTCCGGGATATTCGAATTCCGCCCCGATGACTACAACTCATCTGACTTAATGGACGGGAGCGGCGACGGACTGTATGACTTCTACACCCTTGCTTACGACTATGCCGGGTGGGGTGAAGATCCACCATCGACGCCGAAGGCATCGACAATGTATGACACCATAAAGCCGACTTCTGAGTGCTATTCTCCCGACTACTCGATGTATGCGTCGATCGATGTGGGCTACACCGCCTCTGACGAGACATCAGGAATCGCGCTGGTCGAGCTATATTATTCGAAGAGCGGCTCCGGCGCGGCTCCGGTTCTCTGGGGTGGGAGCACGACAGGGACCGTCGGAGTATTCAACTTCGTAGCCCCCGCACCCGGAAGATGGGAATTGTTCACGATTGCGTACGACCTCGCGGACAACAAGGAGGACGCGCCCGGTGCACCCGATACGGAGACGCTACTCGATGACACTGGCCCCACTTCAAAGGCGGACTGCGATCCATACTCAAATGTGTCGCCGATATCGGTCTCATTCCAAGCGCAGGACGACTCGTCGGGAATCGAGCGGGTGGAGCTATACCGCAAGGATGGTCCCGGGTGGGTATATGTCGATGAGGTCTATGGCGAAACGTCGGGCTCGTTCGATGTCGCCATAGGAATGGATGGTCTATATGAATTCGCAACCATCGCCCACGATTCAGCCGGTAACGCAGAGGGATTCCCAGGTCAGCCCGACTGCGGGTGCACTTTCGACACTGAGTCGCCGACGTCAGATTGCACATCCCCACAGTACTCAAAGACCGCCACCTTTGGAGTGGAATTCGAGGCAGAAGACACCCTATCGGGAGTTGCTCAGGTTTCACTCTATTTGAGAGACGGCGGGAATTGGCTGTTCCTGGAGACGAAAAACTCCACTAGCGGCACCTTCGAAGTCACCGCCTCTACAGAGGGACTATATGAGTTCGCGACGGTCGCAGAAGACAATGCCGGCAACACCGAGGAATTCCCACCAACTCCGGATTGCTCATGCCTCTATGACGCCACACTACCCACGTCGGAGTGCGATTCGCCGCTCTTTACGACCGACCCCAAGATAGACGTCGCGTTCGCAGCCGGGGACGCCGGGTCGGGAATAGCTCGAGTAGAGCTCTATAGAAAAGGACCCTCCGCGTGGGTGCTGCTCGATGGGATAGATGATGCCACAGAAGGCACATTCGAGTTCACTTTCGGGGGGGAGACGAAGGTCGAATTCGCCACGCTGGCATTCGATGCCGCCGGCAATGAGGAGGAGTTCCCCACGGTGCCAGACTGCTCGTGCACTTATGATATAAGCAGCCCTTCCTCAATCTGCTTCGCACCCGAATATTCATCTGAAGCGACGTTTGCGGTTCGCTATGCCGCGATCGATGGTGGTGGTTCGGGAGTAGCCGGTGTCAGCCTCTACTACGCATCTGACATGGATAGCTCATGGCAGCTCTACGGGTTCAGCACCGAGGGCACGATTGGCACATTTGTGTTCGAGATGCCCTTCAAGAATGAGGATGAAGTACAGTACTACTTCTATACACGAGCGCTCGACCGAACCGGTAATACCGAGAATCCGCCGAACGCTCCGGACAACACCACTATCTGGGACGTGGCGCCTCCGGTGACAACCTGTAGTTCGCCTGAATACTCGAATTCCAGTCCGGTTCCAGTCGAATTTACGATCGACGAGGGGCTGGCGGGTTTGCGATGGGCTCGTCTTGCATATAAGTATGGCTCCCAGGATTGGGCATTTGCCTCTGCGGTGACGAAGGCTACGGTAGGCGTATTTCCTTTCAGGGCTGAAGACGGCGACGGCCCGTATGAATTCTGCATCGCGGCAATGGACAACTGTGACAACCTCAGTTACCCCAATGCCCCGCGCTGCTCAACGTTATTCGACACGGTGAAACCGACATCGAGCTGCACTTCAATTGCCTTTACAACGGTGTCCACGATCGACCTCGATTACGATGCATCGGACGATCGGTCCGGCATCTCATCGGTCGTATTCCTTGTGAAATATGCAAACGGCTCTTGGCGTGACACGGGCCTTAGTTCGGGGACACCGTCGGGCCAGGTGACATTCATACCGGCCGATGGCGATGGTGTCTATAACTTCATCTCCCGTGCAACTGATAAAGCGGGCAATCAGGAGGCCATCCCCGGCGAGCCGGATTGCGTGGTTGTGGTTGACAGAAGCACTCCACAGCTAACGATCGGCCGGGTCAATCCGCAGAGCGGGACGCCGGATGATGATTTCACCTTCCTGGTGAACTTCGAGGATGCCGATGGAGCAGCCCCGTCTGAGAGCAATGTGTACATCGACGGGACCGCGTATGCAATGAGCCTCTCGAGTGGAGCTCCGGCAGACGGCACCTATAGCTATGTGACTAAACTCGTCGGTGGAACGCATTCGTTCTACTTCCACTTCACCGACGCCTACGGTCTAGATTCGAGGCTGCCGGCCTCTGATTCCTTCACGGGGCCAGATGTGAATTCGGCCCCGGAAATGAGCGACGGCAAGGTCCTCCCTGCCCTGGGCGACACCGAGAGCGTATTCGATTTCTCGGCCGCGTACCACGACGAAGATGGGGATGAGCCGGCACTGATCCAGGTAGTCATCGACGGGACTTCTCACGATATGACTGCAGCAACGCCCGGAACAAAGGTCCCCTATCATAAGGACTACACCTATAGCAAGAAGCTCGCAGAGGGCGAACACGAGTTCTTTTTCAGGTGTCAGGACACAAATGGTGCTTCGGCTCGCCTACCGGTCGCGGGCCAGTTCGATGGCCCGACCGTGATGACCTATGACGACGACGCTCCCTACTGCAGGGATATGGTTCCGGCGCCTGGAGCTACAGATGTACCTCCTGACACAACGATATCGCTCAAACTGGTCGATGATACTTCGAACGTTGACACTTCTTCGATAGTTGTCACTGTCGCCGGAGTACGAGTTGCACCGACGATCAACTCAACTCCGGACGGCTACAGACTAACGATAGAACCAGCGAAGCCATTTCCAGAGAAGATGGTCGTCCCGGTCACTGTGATTGCTTGTGACACATCAATTCGTCGAAATTGCATGGAGAAGTACACATATCGCTTCACCGTCAGGGATACAACCGCACCCATAATCATACGCGGTTCGATGTCGGTCACACCCGGGCAGGATGTCGCGGCGATTGAATGGCTAACCAATGAGGCTGCGGACAGCCGCTTCGAGTATTCAGAGGCGGGAGGTCTTGTGCTATCCACGACATCGAGTATTATGCAGTGCTTCCACTCAATGGTCGTAAGAGACCTCTCCCCCGCAACCACGTATTACTTCAGGGTCGGATCAACCGACGAGGCCGGCAACGGGCCCACCTACAGCAATCTGGGGAGTTTCACCACCGATCCGGAAGCTGACGATTCAGCCCCGATGATCGTCATAGGGCCCGCCGCATCTGTCTTCGAGACCAGCGTCACGCTCATCTGGGCGACCGATGAGCCCTCCACCGGGGCCGCCGAGATATCCATGGTCCCTGCCAGGTCGGGCGACAAAGCCACTCGCTCGGTGAAGACCGATACAGAATATACGAGGGCTCATGCTCTGTTCCTGGAAGGGCTTTCCTCCAACACCACCTATCAGGCGAGGGTAACTAGCGCGGACATGTCCGGCAACGTGGTGCGTTCGAACTGGTTCGAATTCACGACACACGAGAATCCAGATACGCGCCCGCCCGAGATACTAGAGGGGCCGCGAGTGGTCTATATATCGGATTCCGAGGCGATAGTCGGCTGCGTCGTCGATGAGCTTTCCTACTCTTGGGTGGAATTCGGGATGAGCGACGACTACGGGAGAGTGGCCAAGGATGGCCGTGCAGCCCGAGTTCATACGGTGTTTCTTACCAGCCTCGACCCCGCGACGGAATACCATTACAGGATGTCCTTCATGGACCTCATGGACAACGGCCCGACGTCCTCCGCTGATCTGACATTCAGGACCCTGGCGGAGCCAGACACTTCGGGTCTCTACTGCGTCTCGGGGCCGGATCTCGACTACGTCACAGATAGATTGGCGAAGATAGTCTGGGAGACGAATCACGTCTCTGATACGAGGGTTGCATACTGGGAGACCGGTCAGGGGCCTGCCGATGGCAAGGTCTGGAAGAACACCCAGTTCAGAAGAACTCACCAGGCATTCCTCGGAAACCTAGCTCCTGGCACGGAATACACCTATGCTATCTCCTCGACCGACCCATCGGGGAACTCTCTCTCGTCCCCCAAGATGGGATCATTCACCACCCTCGTGACCCCCGACTCTAGCGCACCGGGGATATCGGGTATCGGTATATCATACAACGCTGCGGGGAAGGTGAGAATCGACTGGCAAACCACTGAACCTGCAGATAGCAGGATAGAATTCTGGCAGGAAGGTCTTAAGCAAACCGGAAAGGGAAGCTGGGCGGGGTCTGAAAACAAGAAGGAGCACTCCGGATGGATTGGAGACCTGGAGTTGGGCACGGACTACCAATTCAGCGTCGGTTCGAGTGATCCGAGCGGCAATGGCTCGTGGTCAGCGCAGGGATCGTTCTCCGCAAATGCGGACGACGATGTAATCAATCCGTCCTTCACCTCGGGGCCAGACATTGACAGTCGTCGTGGTCCCGTCCAAGTTGCGGTCTCTTGGACAACCAGCGAGATAGCCGATACGCATCTGGTCTATTGGCTGGACGGGGAGGAAGACGGGGAGAGATTCACATACGAGAGCTATGAGCATTCGATTGCCCACCGCGTCGAGCTCAGCAATCTCGAGCCTGGGGCCTACGACTTCGAGGCAAGCTCCAAGGACCCAGCCGGGAATTCCACAGAGACGAGAGGCGGCACCTTCACTGTATCCGGGTCCGCCGATGCACCTCGACTCACTAACGGCTATGTTGATCCCGCTTTCGGCACTCCCATGACTGAATTCACCTATCGAGTTACCTACTCACACGCAGCCGGCGGGGCGCCCCAGCAAGCGAAGGTAATAATCGACGGATCGAACACAAACGATATGCTGCTGGTCGATGGCGATGCCAATAATGGCAGCTATGTATTCGCGACAAACTTATCGGCAGGCTCGCATACGTTCTCATTCGAATTCAGGAGCTCATCGGGCGGCTCAGTTAAATACCCGGATAGCGGCTCCTATGACGGCCCCGTGGTGACTGCCACTCGAAGCATTACTCTGAGTATCAGGACCGACGAAAGTGAATACAAGCCTGGTGACACTCAGAGGGTGTTGGTTGATGCTACTAACTGGGGAGAAGCGACCGACGTTGACCTATATGCATGTGTGCTTCGGCCAGAGGGTGACCTTCTCTTCTGGCCCGCGATGACGGGGTATCCCGCGCCATGTCAGCTTCGACCCTTCCCCGGAGAAAGCACATTCAAGGACTTTCTACTCCATGAATTCGCTCTCCCGCTAGATTGGTCCCGGGGAGATTACAGGTGGTTCATCGCGCTGACCAAACCAGGCACTTACGAAACCGAATGCAAATTGGCGACGGCCAGGTTCTCTGTAGCGCAGCCCGATCTGGACCTGAGTTTGACAGTGAACGCCCCCGCTTTTGTCCCCGGCGATGAGATGGTCGTGAGTCTCTCGCTCGAGAATCCGGGCGACTATGTCGATATCGACCTATTCATGTATGCCACCCTTCCCGATGGGACAGACCTCTACATGCCTGCCCTTACTACTGATGCTGCCCCGATGGTCTCGATAGGGATTCCGGACGGTTTTTCATATTATGGATACGAGGCTCTAAGGTTGAATCTGATGGAAGGGCTCCCGAACGGTACATACCGATGGTCAGCCTATATCTGCAAGCGGGGTACGTCCGACCGGATAAGCCAGACCGCTTCGGCAAGCTTCGAGATATTCAATGTCGATCTGGCATTGCACACAAACGGAGCGGAATTTGGGCCAGGCGATGACCTGGAGGTCACCGCGGATGTGCGCAACTATGGTGAGGACATCGACATAGACCTTTACTCCTGGATGGTAACGCCCGATGGGGTGTTTTTCTGCCTCCCATACCTCAATTTTGCAGTGAATCCGGCAATCGAATTCAAGCCGCTGTCCCGTGGGGCATCCTATGAATCGATTTCGATCTTCAGCGCGACGCTGCCGCCCGGTTTGACGGAGGGGGAATACACGGTCCAGGCCGCGCTCATTATACCAGGCAACGAATCTTACTCTGGCAAGATGGCCGAGGCGAGATTCTCATATTCGAACCAGTAAGTAGTCATTTAGGGGATCATCAAGTGCATTGCAGCCAGTGCGGCACTTCTGTTCCTGACGGCAGCAAGTTCTGCTGTGGTTGTGGGGCGAAGCTCTCTGCGGTGTGCCCGTCATGTCAAGCGGAATGCCCTCCGGGCAGTCGTTTCTGCGGCAATTGCGGGGC
>JAFGIT010000079.1 GCA_016929465.1 Candidatus Coatesiibacteriota bacterium
ATGGCATTATGGACCTCTCCCCTTAGGGCTCTAGCGTCGTGATAGTCGGGATTGAGCTCTAGCGCGCAGTCGAGGTGGCAGATTGCCTCATCAAAGCGCCCAGATTTAAAATATGCAGCGCCCAATACAAAGCTCGCCATCGGATTATCGGGATCAATTTCTAGTGCCTTTTCGAGATCCTTGATAGGTTTTTTGTTATCACCGGTATCAGTCATAGTCAGCAGGGCCCTGAGAATAAGAAGCTCTGAAGAATAAGGCATGTGTTTGATTAGCGCCGAAAGCCCATCGAGGCATTCCTCCGGATTTCTGCTTTTGAGGCGGGCGAGCTCCTTAACTAGCTGCTTGGCTCCTTCTACCGAGGCGACTTCTGAAGACTCTACGGCTCGAGCCGCGTCTTCGGTTGAGCCATCCGCGTCGTTCTCATCGAATAAATCAATCACTTGCCCCAAAGAATCAACCAAAGCTGCGATACCTGCAATGGCTGCTGACGATTTCAGAATAGATTCATTGTTCCCAGACTCACCGTCTTTACGCTCCTCGGATGATCCCAGTTCCATGGCCCTCATATAATCATCTAGTGAATTCTGCTTATCGCCCTTTTCTTTGAGTACGGAAGCCCTGAAGAGATAGGCCTCCCTGAAGCGGGGATTCAGTTCGATGGCTTTATTAAAACTGGCAATCGCGAGGTCAATGTCGCCGCAGAGATGAAGCGCCTTACCCTTTATGCTGTGCATTTCAGGGCTAATGGGCTTCAACTCGAGTGCCTTGTCACTTTCAGCGACTGCCTCTCGATATCGATGGATCATCGTGAAGATAGTTGCCCTTGCTGCATGTGCATCAACACGATTGGGGGCGATGTCGAGTAATCTGTCGCAGTCTGAGACCACGAGCTCCAGATCCTTGCCTAAGTCCGCGCGAATTAGTGCTCGCTCGGTATAGGCCTCAGCGTCGTCCGAGTTGAAGTCGATACATTCGTCGAGATCCTCTATTGCCCGATCGAAGTCCTTTAGCATTGCACGAGCCCTTGCCCGGCTTATACGTGCCGTCCTGTTGGTCGGATCCAACTCGAGTGCAATTCCGAAATCAATGATGGCGTCATCAATCATCTGGTTTTCATCGCCTTGAAGGGCGAATATGCCTCTTCGGACAAACAAGTTGGGGTCCCTCGGCGATTCCTCTATTGCCTTATCAAGTTCTTCCAGAGCCAGAAACACATCGCCATACTCCATGTAGTGATCCGCCCGACGGGCATGGAGCTCTGCAAGTTCATCAGGATCGTCCAAGAGCTTCAGCGCCGCATCGAAATCACTCAGCGCCGCATCTTCGTCTCCGTTCCAGGAGTGCAAATCGCCCCTGAGCATTAGAGGAAAGCCGTCATCCGGTTCTGCCTCGACCGTCTTATTCAGACGTTCAATTCCGCGTTTGAAGTCACCAGTTCTGTGAATAAGATCGGTAAGCCCAGTTAGAGCCATAGTTGAATTAGGATCCACCTCGAGCGCAGAATCATAGTCTTCGCAGGCATTATCGAATTGGTTGATTAGCTCGTATGCTCGAGCGCGATTGCACAGGGGCCAAAGATAGCTTGGCTCCGCCTCTATAGCCTTGCTGTAGGCTCCGATGGCATCTTGAATCTTCCCTTTATTATGCAGGAACATTCCAAGGAGATTGTTAGCATCCGGCGAATCTGGTGTGGTGTTCAGCACTAGCTTCGCGTCTTCGAGGGCCAGATCATACAGCCCGCACTCCCAACGCGCGGTAGCTCGACTCAAGCGAGCATCAATTGCGCCGGGGTCAATCTCCAGGGCTTTGCCGAAGTCTTCTATTGCTCGATTTAGATTCTCAGTGCCCCCGACGGTTGCATAGCAATTGCCCCGGTCTATATAGGCTCCCGCGAATCTGGGCGCGACCTGAATAGCCTTATCGAACGCAGAGATCGCTCGGCGGATGTCGCCTTTTTCCAGGTGTATGATGCCTCGGCTGTAATGGTCTTTCGCTTTGCCCCAATTTATCCTGATTTTCTTCAAGGCTCTATCCCTCGAATTAGGTTCTGATCATGGCAGCTTGTCTCCCCAAAGGGCGACATGCCCTTGACGAAGACTACATGCCGGGATTAATCCCGAGCATGACACACTATAGTCTCATAAGTATCGCAGAGTGCTTCAAGAATTCAAAGCATCACGATTCGGACTATTGTGTCTGCCTCCTTGGGCGAGATTAGAATGAACTCGAGAGCAAAGCGGAGCTCATTCGGGGTGGGCCTTTCGAGACGAACGACCCGGGCGAGCAGGCGCGTTACAACCACTGAGCCCGAACTCGGAATGGAGACGTCGATCAATGTGCCAACGCTAATTAGGTCGGTCGTCGGACTTTTGCGGGTCGCCATTAGGAGCATTCCGCCGCCGCTCACGTTGACCGTCTCGACGGGTATCACTCTTTCGTCGGGAAGCTCGGAGCCGTCGGGGAGCGCAAAGAGCTCGGCGCTGACGGCGATTGCCATCTCCCTTCTGAAGTAGCTGCGATGTTGCTCGAAGTCGGTGTGCATACTATCTGTCACGCCCCGGCCCCCCATCGGCAGCATTACCATTAAACGGAACCATCTTTATTTCTCCATTTGTCAGTCGAAACACGGTGCCTCCCATGTCCTCGCCAATCTCCACTTCCTTAAATCCTATCGTGACCTTGACCCCCTCGTGGACCATCTCCTTGGCCCTGAGCTCCGCAGCAGCATTGAGTTCGGGGCAGCTCAGCCTCCTGATATTCTCCTCGAACAGGTCCACGATGAATTTGTTGGCCACGTAGAGATGATAGAGCTGCAGGGCCAGGTTCTGGATTTCCGCATCCTTGCTCTCTGCGTGCATGGGTGAGGGCAAGCGACCCGCGATCTCCGCGACGATGACTCGGAGCTCCTCATTGGTTTCCAGGGCCGAGCCCGCTCCCATGCTCTCCAGGAATTCTTGTGTCACGGGAGCTTTCACCAGGAAGGCCGCCCTCTCTGAGAGAGATGAGTCGATTCCAGACATGCCATTGTCGAGAAGATAGGCTGCATTCTGTGCCGAAGCGCGTCCCAATTTCTCTGCAAGCGAGAGTCGTGAACGGGATTCGAGGTGGTCCCTGCGTATCCGCGGGGGAAGCCCGAGCATTACGACCGTGCTCTCAACTATCCTTGCTATGGCTCCACCCTTACTTGTGTCTCGAACATCGGCACCTTTGTGGCCCACACGCGAGGCGAACACGCTGCCACCAGCCATCAGGATACCTCCGACCAGCACACCCTCTCCCGCGATCAGGACATCTTCGTCCGTCAGGAGAGTGCTATTCATCGCATAGGAGCGGATTACGATGCCCGCCTTCGATTCCAGCGTGGCCTGGTTCGCATACCCAATCGAGATCTTGCCGCCGGCCTGGATTTTGCCTTTGCCCCTACCAGCGATACCACACCCGACTTCGACGTGGCCACCGGCGGCTATGGTGCTTGTCTCGACCACGCCTTGAACTTTCACAGAGCCCTTCGCTTTGACGGTAAGGCCAGACCGAACATCTCCCTTTACGACGATGTCACCGGCTCCCTCAATATCGCCGGTCCTGATATCCACATCCCCATCGATCAGCAAGGGAGCATCCATAGACAGAATCCTCAGTATAGAATCAGTTCAAGCCCCCTGGCGATTATACGCAATATCAGCAGGCAGATAAGCGCCAGAAGCCCAACGAATATCGCTATCTTCGCGAGAAACGCCAGAAGCCCGGCCAGTCCCCAGAGTATCGAGAAACAAAGGCCAAAGCAGAAACCAACAACCGGTATGATCACGAATACAAATAACAGAACGGCCAGGATCGCCGCGAAGATGATACCTAGCAGCTTGAAAATAACCATGATGTTTTCACCCGTAGTTTATTGCTAATATCTTCTTTCGGATTATATGCTCAGCTTGTTAAGTACAAGCCCCGTTACCAACTTCGGATAGAAGTCGGTCGACTTCTGAGGCATCCGAATGCCGGCCGACGCAACGTCCCGCACCTGCCAGGTCTTGGTAGGATTCAGAAGGAAGAACGCCTGAGCATCGCCTTTCTGAACTGCATCGACACCGGGTTCGACCTCGCGCAGATATTCCACATTCCTCTCCTCGGTCAAATCCTCTTTGGTGATCCCGAGCATATTTTCGAGTATCAGAGTGTGCAGGATTACGACATCGAGGCGCTTGAAGGCCTCGCAATCCGACTCGGTGATCAGATTGTCGAGCTTCGATTCGTCCTTGAGCTTCGCGAGCACGAACTGGTTCTGTCCGGCGAGGACCATGCCAACTAAATGGCTGCTTTCTGGGGCGGAGTGCATTATCTCGAGCATCTTCTTTTGTGCAGTTTCTCTGGAATTCGAGAATGGGAATACTTCGAGCTCGAATAGGTCTTTCAGGCTGTGCATCACGGCGGTGGGATCGAATTCCTTCACATTGCGGACGAGCCGGTGTGTCGGAAGTACAAGAAGCCCGGGATCGTCGAAGCTCACAAAGGTAATCATGCGGTTCTCGATCGATTCGAAATCGCTGGTTGGTGCGACCTTGCCGCGCATCTCATCCCGATATGCAAGTGCAGTCTCGTAACGGTGGTGGCCATCGGCTATGAAGACCTGCTTGTCGAGCATCAGGTTTTGCAGATTCGATATTATATTCGCATCCGTGACAGCCCAGATCTTGTGGGAGTCGTTGAAGCGGTCCTTTGCGATCTCGGGAGATCTGGCTGCTCTTGCCTGGTCGAGAAGTGTGTTCACGCTGCCCTCTGGATCGGGATATAGCATGAATATCTGGCCGAACTGAGCCCTTGTTGCACGCATCAGATTCAATCTGTCGGCCTTAGGGCCGGCGAGCGTCCGCTCATGGGGTTTTACGCCGCCTTCCTCATAAGAGAGCAGACGAAATAGCGCAACGAATCCCTTCCTGGTCTTCGTATAGCCCTCTCCGGGGACGACATATTCCTGGTCATATACATAAATGCACGGCGCAGCGTCGCGCTTCAGGACACCCTCTCCGATCCAGGTGTTCAGATAGTCGGATGCACGTGTGTATTGGTTGTCGGTCGCGACGTCATTCGGATAGGTCCTGCCTTTGATTATCCTGACTATGTTATGCGGATCCTTCTCGTGGTAGTACTCCTGGAGATCGGGGCCAATTTTGTCGTACGGGTCACTTACGACATTGTCGAGGCTGCCCACTCGACCAACGTCATACCTGAAGCCCCTGAAGGGGAAAATGTGCGCCATGCTGCTCCTCCACTAATCGCGAATTTCTTTTGATTCTTAGTCCATAGGCAGGCGCCCGTACTCCTTGGGAAAATATTTCCGCCCCAGGCCTCAACGGGCAAGCACAGCCTGAAGATGACTATATATCAGCGCTGCTTTCGTTATCAAGCGGGAGTTGAGGAGGCTTACTCCATCCACGGCTAGGAAATTCTTGCCGAAACCGGTCGCATTTAGCGCCCGGTCTCCCTCCACATCCATGTAGCCAGGTAGATCCCCGGGTCGGCTAAGACCGCTATGAGAGAAAGGCTGCGAAATTTCTCCGGTATTTTTGGATGGATTGGCACGGTATCTGCTTATATGCCGGCGGAAGGAAAGCAACACCAAATTATGGGAGCGATTAAAAGTCATGATTAAGGGCCTATACGAGGCGGCATCGGGATTTCTGACCGAGGCACGAGCGCAGGAGATAAGATCGAACAACCTGGCGAACGTGAATACAGTCGGCTACAAGAAGGATGTGCCCTTCTTCAAGCTTCTGGTCAAAGAGGGCGCCAAGGCAGGCGAGACCGGTTCATACGACCCGCTAGCTCCTTCGAGTGTGGTTATGGGCGGCACCGCGACCGACTTCTCCCAGGGGCCTTTGAGACAGACTGGCAACTTACTGGACCTGGCCCTGCAGGGCGAAGGTTTCTTCGCAGTCCGCATCGGCGATAGCGAAGGCTACACGAGGGCCGGGAATTTCAAGCTGGGCGAAAATGGGGAGCTCCTCGACCAGAACGGTCTGAGGGTTCTTGCCGCGCAGGGCGAGCTAAACGTCCCAGAGGGGGCCAACCTGGTGATAAACACCGACGGTGAGGTCTTCGCGGACGGCGAGTCGATCGGCTCGATCAAACTAGTGGAGTTCGATGACCCCCGTCTCCTCGAGAAGGTCGGCTCCAACATCTGGGTTGCGAAGACCGATGAGGCCGTTCCAAGGGAGGCCAAAGAGGTCGAGCTCCACCAGGGATTCCTCGAGTCGTCCAATACCAGCATCATCGACGAGATGGTCTCCATGATCGACGGGATGAGGCGATACGAGTCCCATCAGAAGAACATACGGGCAATTCTCGAGGACACCGTGGCCCGCACAATCAACACACTTCCGAATCTGGGTTAGACGCGAAATGAACTTGAATTTGAGTGAATTTAGATACGGCCGGAGGCTGAGATGATTAGAACACTTTGGACGTCTGCAACGGGTATGCAGGCTCAGCAACTTACGATTGATACGATTGCCAATAACCTCGCCAATGTCAATACGGGTGGTTTCAAGAAGTCGAGAGCGGAGTTTCAAGATCTCATGTACGAGACACTCCGCTCCCCCGGCGCTCCTATCGGTGGCTCGATCGTTCCGAGCGGCATCCAGATCGGTCATGGCGTAAGACCGGTTTCGACGCAACGGGAGTTCAGCACTGGTAGCCTCAAGAACACCAATTCGCCGCTGGACATAGCGATAGAGGGTAACGGATTCTTCCAGGTAGTCTTGCCCAGCGGCGATATGGCTTACACGAGGGCCGGCTCGTTCCATCTGGACAGCTCCGGCTCGATGGTGACTTCCGATGGCTACAGGATATCCCCGGACATCGTAATACCGAATGACGCGACCTCGATCTCCATCGAATCGGACGGGACGGTCTCGGTTCTTCAGCCGGGGCAGACCTCATCGACAGAGGTTGGGACGATCGAGCTTGCTCTGTTCTCCAATCCTGGAGGCCTGAGAGCTCTCGGTAGGAACCTCTTCCAGGAGACGGATTCATCGGGTGTCCCAACAACGGGGACTCCTGGCCAGGAGGGAAGAGGCGAGGTGGCACAGGGCTTCCTGGAGCTGTCGAACGTCTCGGTCGTGGACGAAATGGTCCAGATGATCATGACCCAGAGGGCATACGAGCTCAATGCGAAGTCAATTCAGTCCGCAGACCAGATGATGAGCCAAGCGAACAACCTAAAGAGATAAAGATAGGTGTGGATGAGATGTCTATTCATGAAATAACAGGCTGCTATCTGATAATAATACTACTGTCGCTTCTGATTGTCGGTATCGTCGATGCCGCTACCATATCTGAAGGGCGGGTCGAGGCCCTCGTTCGGGAGGAGATCCTGAGCAGAACCGGTATCGACCATCGGGATATCAATATCGATTTTATCCGCGTCCCTGAGATCAGCGTGCCGGGCAACAAATGCCAATTGAAGATTGAGCAACAGAACGCGCCGCGAGAGCTGGGGAGATTGTCGTTCGCCATAACCGCTATTGGTGAGGACCAGCAACGGAAATACTGGGTAACGGCAGATGTCTCCGCTCGCGTCATGGTCGTATGCGCAAACCAGGCCCTGAAGGCTCGTTCTGTTGTCGGGCCCGGCGACGTTGTTCTCAAGGAGCGCGAGATCGGCAGGAACGCCTCCAATGACCTCGTGACAGATGTCGATCTGGTGGTCGGAAAGATTCTCAAAAGGGGCGTCACCAAGGGCCGAATGATCACAAGCGACATACTAGTTGAGCCGTTCGCTGTCAAAAGACGGTCGGTTGTGCGACTGGTCGCTCAGATCAAATCGCTCCGGGTGGTTACCCTCGGCGAAGCACTCAAGGATGGCCGTATTGGCGATGTCATACCGGTTAAGAATACGACCTCAAAGAGGACGGTGTATGGGACTGTCCAGGAAGACGGCACTGTCCTGGTCCTCCTGGGCGGCATCCGATAAACGCATTTGACAAGGAAAGTG
>JAFGIT010000080.1 GCA_016929465.1 Candidatus Coatesiibacteriota bacterium
ACACTATCCTGTCATCAAAATCCAGAAATCCACCACCGGTTGACCTACAAATCAACCATTTCACATCCTCTTGCGGAACTGCTGGCGCGAGGCAGGCGCTATTGCGATGTATCGAGCAAACATGCTATAATCCCGTTCCGATATGATAGAGCTCGAACAAGCAAGACAGATACTCTCCGATAGATTCGGCTATTCATCATTCCTGCCCGGACAGGAGGCCTCCCTGAAGTCGATTCTCACGGGTCGAAACCTGCTCGTGGTAATGCCTACAGGAAGCGGCAAATCGCTTCTATACCAGCTTCCGGCACTCATGCAGGATGGATTGACGGTGGTCATTTCTCCCCTGATCTCTCTGATGAAGGACCAGGTCGATGATCTCGGGCGTAAGAAAATACCGGCTACGTTCATCAATTCGAGTCTGAGCCCGGATGAACAGCGAGCGCGACTTCATCGCTGTGCCAATGGCGGGATCAAGCTGCTCTATCTCGCTCCGGAGCGTTTCCGAAATGCAGCGTTCTCCCAGATGCTTCACAGGTTGAGGGTCAGCACGATGGCCGTCGATGAGGCGCACTGTATATCCGAATGGGGTCATGATTTTCGCCCGGACTACCTTCGATTGAGGGAATTTAGAAAGGCGATGGGCAAGCCGCGCCTGATCGCCCTCACTGCTACTGCAACGCCGCAGGTTCGGAACGACATAATTGGATCTCTGGGACTGAAACCGGAAGAGATAGATGTCCACGTGTCTGGCTTTGACCGGCCAAATCTCATTCTCAGCGTGAGGGAATTTTCCAAACCTGAAGGAAAGGATGAGTTCTTGCTCAAACTCGCAAAGAGAGAAACCGGGTCGATGATAGTCTATACTTCGACGCGAGGCAACGCTGAGAAGACCGGGGAATTGCTGAAGACCATCGAGCCTCGTACCGTCATCTATCACGCCGGGCTTGACCCAGATTCCCGGGCCGAATTCCAGAACAGATTCATGAGTGGCAAGGACCGCATAGTCGTGGCGACGTGTGCTTTCGGCATGGGCATCGACAAGGCAGACATCCGTTCAGTGATTCACTACGACTTTCCCGGTTCTGTTGAGCAATACTATCAGGAGATCGGCCGGGCGGGACGCGACGGAAAGACCTCACGATGCATACTGCTTCATTCGGGGGCTGACCGACGGATTCGAGAGTTCTTCATCGGATTGAGCTATCCCGGTCCGGAGCTTGTGAGGGAAGTCTATGATGAGCTATTCGCCATCAATGACAATCCGGTGATGCTCACATACAAGGAGATCGCGGATCGATGCAAGTCGAACTTGAAGGACGGCCACGTGGGCTCAGCGGTTCGTCTTTTAGACGGCGCAGGAATCACGAGGGCGCACGCTGTTGAGGCCATGGTTGCTCTCACACTCGATAAGCCGGGCTCGGAAATTATGGCGAGGCTGCGCGCCCCGATCCAGAGACGAGTTCTGGAAGGCATCTCCGCAACGGATGACATCGAGACTCCAGGACGCCATGAGGTGGGGCTTCATCAGCTCTGTCGAGCCTGCGGGCTCTCTGAGAGCCAGGTGCGTCGCGCGCTCAAGGCTCTATGTGATGAAGGAGCAATATTATATGAGCCTCCTTTCCGCGGCAGAGGGATAGAGAGGCTTGTTGATCCGCCCCCGCCATTCCACGAAGTCCCAATAGACTGGGACCGTCAATCACTGCTCAGACGCTCAGAGGAACAGAAGCTGGAAGCAATGGAGAAATACATAAGGTATGACGGATGCAGACGCGAATTCATCCTGCAATATTTCGGCGAAAAGGATAGCTTCAAGTGCGGAACATGCGATAGATGCGCCCCGATCTCGAGAGCGGGGGGCTCCGGCAGTTTTGCATTCGATAGGCACCCGGAGATCGTCAGGTCGATTCTTATCTGCATCAGCCATCTGAGATTCCCGCTGGGCGCGGCTAATATCGCCGCAACACTCACCGGTAGCCGCAGTAGGAAGCTCATCGAATGGGGAGTCAATGAGAATCCTGCATACGGGTCTGCCCCAGGCAAAGGGGAGTTGATCAGGAGCATTATAGATGACCTGATAACTGATGGACTTCTTAAGCAGGCGGGGGAAACGGGACGACCTGTTCTGGAATTGACGGAATTGGGCCGGGAAAGGGCACTTGAGAATCGAGCCATGGTGAGTGAAAATTGGACTGACAATAAGACCTCGAAGGCAAGCAGACTAGTTGAGCTGAGAGCAGCGCCGCTTGAATGGCTATCGGCGGACGAGGTTCAAAATGGGCACCAGAACCTGGCTGAACAAATGGCCTCCAGCGACACGGATATCAATGAGGAGTATATAACCAAGCCCATGACTACGGATGACAGGGAATCAGCCTGTTCCGTTGCCCGATTCTTGCCCAGTGACTACGGGATCGCCGCCGCGGTGCTCTTGTGCGTCGCAGCTCTCGACAAACCGCGTGATATAGGGAGCGTGGTTGAGGTCCTTACTGGGTCCAAGGCGGATTGGATCAAAGCATCGGCCGCTAACCAGATTGAGGTCTATGGTTCCGTAAGATCATCCGAAGAGCGCATCCGCAAGGTAATAGACTCAATGCTGCAGCATCAGCTTCTCCAGGGGCATGTTAATGATGACGTCACTGTCCTTAAAGTAACGAAGACGTGGGTGAATGAGCTCAAGCGGCTCAAGAATAAAGCCGAACAATCAGCTGGAAATGACAAGGATATAGATTCTAGCGAGATGGCCTCTGATTGCTTGGCAATCCCGAAGTCAATGAAACTTCAGGAATCCGATGACTCCTACGCAAGGCGTCAACCTAGCGATGAGGTCCGGCGCGATAAGACACCCAGAGAGCTCGATAGAACCGCCGTCGCGATTCTACGCTGTATTATGGACATAGGTATTCCTCTCAGCAAAGCCCTTGTCGTTCGATTCGCGCTCCGCTCCCGCGATAAAAGGCTGCTTGCGCGGGAACTGGATAAGAAACCTCTATATGGTTTGCTGCGAGGGGCTGATCGACGCCGACTCTCGCACGTCATGGACGAGCTTGTTGGAGACGGCTATCTGAAAGTGGGATGGGAGTCTGGTCGGTCGGTTCTAATTCTAACACACTTGGGCCATGAGACGGCTTCCGCGATGAGCATCGATCAGCTTGCAGGCAAGGAACACCCTCGTGGAGCAGCTGAAAAACCGACAAGCAATGATGGGAACACTCGAGGGGAACAACACATCAGGCCGGACATAAATCCACGGGAATTTCTGCCGTCGAACGACGCAAGTAGCCTGCTTAATCTTGCCATCAACGAACTAATACATGCCGAATTCGATCGCGCGAAGGAGATGCTGCTCGAATTGCGTTTATACCATCCCGGTGAAATCGCGGAACGCTTATTTGTCGTGTTTCACACTACCTCGGAAAACCGCGTAAAATCTCAAGCAATTTGGTCATTAGGGGAGCTGTGCGGCGGACACGCCCTCGATTTCTTGATTAAATGCACCTCTTCAGATGACACTAGCATCCGAAGGCGGGCCGTCTTAGCGCTGGGCAAAGTCGCCAAGACTATCGGTTCTTATACGAGGTCGGTCACACCAGGCATCGAACAAGCCAGGCGAGCGCTCGCCGAGCTGAGCGACGATGCGGACGGCTACGTGAGGCGATACGTAACGAGGTCTCTTAGTCTGTTTCCGTGATGAGCGCCTTCCGGGTGATGCACGGTTTATCCCATATAGGACACATTCTGGGTCGCATTTGTTCACTCGGGGTGAAGAATGGATTGCGGCGACTCGATGCTGAGTGCCACAGAAACCACTACAAACGAATTGTGTCGTTCGGAAGGGCAGCCACCAGCTCTTCCTTGGTCGGTAAAGAAAGGATCGCGCCCCTTCCTCGTATCTTGAGGCTGGCCATCGTGAGGCCCAATCTGGCCGCTTCGCGAGCTGAAAGACCGTGGGCGATACCGTGAATGAAGGCTCCGTTGAAGGCGTCGCCGGCGCCTGTGGTATCGACTACCGTTACATCCAGTTCGGGGCGTAGCTGCATAACGCCATCCGACGATGCGATAAGGCATCCGCGCTCTCCCTGCTTGATCGCAACGAACCGGACGCCCATGCCCATCACGAACTCCGCTATCTCGCCCTCAGTCATGCCCGGAAATAGCGGCCCGGTCTCATCGGGGGACGATGGCAGAAATATATCCGTATATTCGAGTATCTCCATCAGGTCCTTCTTTGCCTGTTCGAGAGAGGTGAGTTTGAGACGCAGATTCGGATCGAACGAGGTCAAGACACCTGCGGAACGCGCCATTTTGAATGCCGCTAACGCAGCGTCCCTCGCGGTTCTCGAGATTGCCTGAGTTATGCCGCTCGTGTGAACCACCTTCGCGCTCCCTATGTAGTCCGCGTCGAGATCATCGGGGGAGAGTGTGCTCGCCGCGCTGCCAGGACGGTAATAAGTGAACTCACGCGCGCCATTCTGCGTCAGAGAGATGAAGTATATGCTATTGAAACCAGGCACTAGTTGAGAATGAGAGAGATCGATTCCCTCCGAGCGCCAGCTCGAAGTGAGAAAATCCGAGAATGGATCTATGCCGACCTTGGTGATGAAGCCTGTTCGGGAGCCGAGCCTGCTCGCCGCGACAATCGTGTTGAGCGTGTCGCCGCCATAGGCTTTGGTGAACAGCGATGCGTCCTTGATGCGCCCGTCGCAGAACATCTCGACCATGCACTCGCCGATAGAGATGATATCCACTGCTACTCCGATATCGAGGCCCTGAGCCCGAAGGCGAGATGTGTGATAGCCTTGAAGTCGCGTGCCTCGAGAAGCCCTTTTGGCAGAAGCGATCCGCCGACACCGACAGCAAATGCCCCAGCGTCTATATACTCTCTCGCGTTCGCCGAAGAGATTCCGCCGGTCGGAATGAGCTTCGCATCCGGGAGTATCGCCAGAAGCGACTTTATGTATTTGGGGCCGCCGAGACATTCCGCGGGAAATACCTTTATCGGCTCGAAGCCTCCTTCCATGATTGAGTAGATCTCGCCTGGCGTCGCTGCGCCGGGTAGATATTGGGCATCCGAATCGAGAGATACATCCCACACTTCGTCGACGAAGATGGGAGAGACGAGGAATGACGCACCGGCCTCCACCGCCTTGCTTGCATCGCTTTCGGAAAACAACGTGGCAGCACCCACCGCGAGACCACCATGCAACGATAGTCGCCTTATCGCCCTATCAAACTGATCGACCGTCGCAGGTATCTCGATCGCTGTAATGCCGCCCTCCGCAATCGCTAGCGCGGCTTCGACCGCAGTGTCCGCGTCATCCACACGGACAACGGCGATCAACTTGGTCCTTCCGATTTCATCGAACACATTATTCATCATCAAATGTCCTCCAAGCCGGCGGGACCACGCACGCGAAGGTCACCCTCGCGTCGCGTGATGTCTATCCTGTCCAGATATTCGAGTATTGGCACGACGAACCTCCTGCTGCTTCTCAGAAGGTCCCTCGCAGTCGCCACGGTTATTGTTTTTTCCTTTGAGAGATAGCCGGCCACTGCCCTTGCGACATCTTTGAGGCCGGCGGTCGAGAGCAGCAGTTCCGGAGAAAGCCTGACCAGTTCCTTCGCCTGCATCAGGTAGCTGATGACCTCCCGGAGATCACCTGCCCCGGCAGCGGAGACGTTGCCGGAGACCTCGTTCATCAGAAAGCCCATCTCGACCGGATTTGTCCCTGATGTGTTGATTCGATTTCTGATAACGGAGGCCACTTGCTCCTGAATATCGCTCAATCTGAATGAATGAGTAGGGAGGCGCACCAGCGTCCCATCCAGAATTATCCGCCCGGATGCGGAAGCGAGCTGAAGCAGGTCGGCCAAAAAGCCGGTCAGGATTGGGTGCTTCACCTTACTCGCAAGAGACCGCTCCTGCATTCCGGCGCGAAGCGGAAAATCGTGATGATACTTCGCAAGTTGAGCCACCAGTTGGTCGATGAGTTCAAGCGAGTCCTCCGAGTGCAGGAACCTGCTTGGCGTGCTGGATAGCCTTATTAGGGCTCCTTCCCGGCAGAGTTGCTCGATTATGGACTCAGTCTTCCCGGAGTCCATGCCCAATTGCGTGGCAATCTCCTGAAGGTCCGGCGGGTCCGGGAAGACGCTTCTCACGAAGACGGCCACTCTGTCAGTCTCAGAGCCATCTTTCATCAGAGAAAGCTGATCGGAAAGGGCGTTCTTCATTCGGTAGCGATTCCTGGTGCTCGCTGCAATTATCGTGCCTCCGCCAACGACGAACGCTGGCGAGTAGGACCTGAGAACAAAGCGGTCCGAGAAGAGCGCGACGACCTCCTCTTCGAGCCTTATCTGAGCGAAGCACTCCGAGCCCGGCTGGAGTTCAGCGTCACCTATGGGATAGACTCTCCCGAGGGCTTCCTTGGTTCCGACGTGAAAGCGAACTCGCTCGCCTCGCTTCAATTCGGCCCTCTTGGAGTTGTTGAGAACCAAGTGAACATCAAAGACGTAGCCCGGCCTGAGCACGTTGGGAAGGCTGAGAACATCCCCTCTGGTAATCTCTCGCTTTGCGATCTTGGGCAGGTTTATCGCGGTCCTTTGTCCTGCCTGCGCATCCTCCACCTGTGCGTTGTGCGTCTCGATTCTCCTGATCTTCGTTTTCAGTTCATGCGGATATACTTCCACAGCATTACCGATCGCCGCGCTACCGGAGATCACGGTGCCGGTCACCACCGTCCCGAATCCCTGGATTGTGAATGCGCGGTCAATGGGCATCCTGAACGTTCCTGCCGACGAACGTCCCGGTATTCTCTCCACCAGCGTTGTTATCTCCGACATGAGCGTGTCGATGCCCTGTCCGGTCTTCGCAGAGGTCAGGATAATCGGGGCACCCTCCATAAAGGTGTCCTTTACGAAGTCCCGGGCATCTTCGAGCGCGAGCTCGACCTCCTCCTCGGAGACGATATCTACTTTCGTCAGGGCGACTATGCCGGATTTGACGCCGAGGAAACGGCATATATCGAGGTGCTCTATAGATTGCGGCATGACTCCTTCATCTGCAGAAATCACGAATAGAACGACATCGATGCCCGACGCTCCGGCTACCATAGTCTTCACGAATCGCTCGTGCCCGGGGACATCCACAATGCCAATCCTGCTCCCATTTGGCAGGTCGAGATAGGCGAATCCAAGCTCTATCGATATGCCCCTTTCCTGCTCCTCCGCGAGGCGATCCGTGTAGATGCCGGTGAGGGCCTTTATCAGTTCGGTCTTTCCGTGGTCTATATGGCCTGCCGTGCCCAAGACAAGCGACACGCGCGGAGTTGTGCTCAAGTCAGTCATAATCTCCTCATTCTCGACGGTAGTTAATGAAGGGATAGACAATACAATAACCGCGGTTATTGATCACGGTCTTTTATGTTATATTGCTGCTATGTGAAATGGCCTATTAGCGGAACCCGCCTTCAGAAAGAGTGTTCATTTAAGAAAGTGCCAATGGAGTAAATCAGTTCTCGAACAGATTTATGTGTCTTGACAGAAGATCAATCTACATCGATATGGGGGTTCTCGCTTGATTAGATCAGCCCGAGTTTCTCGGCTTTCGTTCTACCTGATACTGGTGGTCGCCTGTGGGAGTACTGGCCTTGCTGATGCACTTGTTGAAGATGAGGATACCGAGGGCGTGGTCGAGCAATTCGGACTCGGCGGCATGTTCGTCAACACCTACAAGCCCAATAACGATATCCAGGCGATTCAAATGACGGCCTTTGCCCAGGTCCGGCCGGACAGGATATGGCCGGAATTCCCCCTGAAACCACTTCGCTTCAAGGTGGGCTGTCGCGCAGGAATAACCGTTCACCCCAACAGGAGGGCGCTGGTCTCCGGGGGCCTTATTCTGCTTTATTATCTCGGTGACTTCGGTCCCTGCCATGTTCGCCCATACGTGGAGGGCGGCTGCCATGTCATCTATACTGATTTCCAGGTTGATGACCAGGGCTTGAGGGTCAACTTCAATCCTCAACTGGCCCTCGGAGTCCAATTCGACGTGGCTTCGGAGCAATCCTATTTCATAACGTTCGGGCTTCACCATATCTCGAATGCGAGAATGGATACCGATAACGCCGGAATCAACTCAATGGCGATATCGATTGGACGGCTATTCTAGAGCGCTCGTCACCCCCCGGTCAGGGCCGTGCTCGCTTATCAATTCGCACTGCCGCTCAAGGTGTGAAGGCCGAAGAAGCTCCATATCTCGTCGCATGCCGAGATGTCCTGATTCCCACCCATTGAGATCGAAGGCTCTTCGCTCGGCGGAGCAGGCCACCCGTGGCTCCCACCCTCGATCCTATAGAACCACACTCGCGATCCTTCAAGGCCATTGTTATACCTGTAAATTCTGACGGTGCTATTATCATCCGGCACCGTATCCGGAATATCGGTTATCGAGGGCTCCGCATCGGTATCCAGGAAACCACGCCAGAAATCGACCGTATCATCCGCGGACATAACGTAGCTCGACCCATAGAACGGGACAATATCATCAGCAGTACCGGCGATATAGAGAATGCCAAGTGGGTTGACCGGATCCGAGCATTCGCTATCGACGGGCGATGGGCCTGCGCAACTGGCCACTGCCGCGATCCTATCCGACAGCTCCGTCGCCAGACGGAGGCTCATCATTCCGCCGTTGGAGTGACCCGCCGAATAGACTCGCTCTGCGTCGATGGAAAAAGCTGACGAGAATTCATCGATCAGCGTGCTGATGAATTGCACGTCGTCCGGCATGATCCGTCCGGCATCCTGGTAGCAATTATTCCACCGGGCATTGATCCCTTCCGGATATATGACTATCACCTTGTCTCGATCAGCCAGCTCATTAAACCGGCCCTGAGTCAATCTGATTGCCATCTCTGCATCGCAACCGGCACCATGGAGCATAAAGACGAGAGGCACCGGAGTGGATGGGAGACCTTTTGGCACATAGAACATGAGACGGCGCTCGAGCCCATCGCAGAGGATTGTGCCGATTTGCGGAACTGCAGGCGCCTCGACGGTGAATGGGGCAAAATTGATCTCGCACATTAATTCGAGCGTCCCCGGCGAAGTGAGGGCCGCCGCAAGCAAATAATCTCCCGGAGCAACCGTGGGAAACCTGATGTCGCCGACCTGGTGGCTTCCGATCTCAGTCTCCGGGATATGAAGGCCGCTGGGCAAAAATATATTCGAGAACGTCGGCCTAAAATCGGCGTTCCAGTCCGGCGCCTCCAGAATGAGGCCGTCCGGAGTTATCAGCGCAACATGGACATCCACGCTGACATCCTCGCCTTTATTCTCACACGAGCCATACATGGTGAGAGTATCTCGTCCGACTACATAGACTTCCCTATCGGGAAATACACGGATGCTCAGCTCCTGCGCAAGAGCAACCTGAACAGATAGTAGAACTGCTAATATTAATAGATGCGAAGGCGCCGCCACATTCTTGCGCATGACCAATTCCTCCGAGAATCTCGTCGTCCTGACACATATTTACCGAGACAGATGATATCAGATCGCACGACCGCGTCAAAGCACGTCCTCTCTCCAAAATCGAACGTATCCTCTCCCGCTCGAGGACATCTCAGCTGCCCCTGTAATCTGCGGGACCGGGTAAAATATGAGGCTGCTCCTAAGAATCTGTGCAATGAAGAAGTCAGTTGATGTGATGTAGATGCACGTGCTAACACGTGTTCTCAGCGGAAATAAG
>JAFGIT010000081.1 GCA_016929465.1 Candidatus Coatesiibacteriota bacterium
AGAGGCTGTCTAATAAGTCGAAACGTGTGGTTTTAGGGGCGATTCACGAATCGCCCAATCTCTTTTGATTCCCTTACCAGATTGCTTTGAATGCGGCGCTAAGGCCCTCAAGGGCGGTTCATGAACCGCCCCTATAAGGCGGATTTCAACGAATCCGATTCGAATGATATTGGCCTGGCTAAAATTGACAATCTGTCGGGGTTCTGATAAAATTATTGTGTAAACATGAAGTCAAGACCTCGCCAAGCCATTTTTTAGACAGCCTCGTGAATCCGTGGGGCGAAGGCCAACAAAACAGTAAAACCAGTTCCGAAGGGGCGGCACGATATTGTCGCCGCAGATGGTGTTCGGCCCCTTCAGGGCCGGTTTTGAGGAGGTCGGGCGGCGTCTGATTCCGTAGGCTGGTCCTTCTGCCTGCGCTCAACGGCCATTCGCATGATGCCCCATTGGGGCATTGAATGAGCAAAACAGATTAATTTAGTTGTGGAGAAATGTTCGACCTACTTCTTCCCACTTCTGAGAAACGACTTGCGGAGGTCGTTCATGTCGAGCTCGACTGTGGTCGGGCGGCCGTGGGGGCAGGTCATCGGGAACTCGGTCTCGGCCAGCTGGTCGAGAAGGTCCTGCATCTCGGCCATCGACAGCGGCCGGTCGGCCTTTATCGCGGCCTTGCAGGCGTAGAGCGCGCAAATCTCATCGATTGGATTGAAAGAGGCATCTCTCACGCTCTTTGACTGCAGGAGAAGCTCCCCTATCTCGGCGACTATCTGCTCAACCTCTTCGTCCGACAGAAGCGCCGGCTTCGATTTGACCGCAATCGAGCCACCGCCGAAATCGTCTATCTCGAGCCCCATCGACTCGAGCATCTCAGAGTTTATCAGCAAGAGCTCCTGCATGGCGGGCGAGGTCTCGATCAGCGCCGGCATCAAGAGCCGCTGGCTCGGAATTCTGCCCAATCGCACCTGCCGTTTGAACTTGTCGTAATAAATCCGCTCGTGCGCCGCATGTTGATCGATGATCACCACCGCCCCGGCCCCCTGTGCAATCACGTACGAGCTCTCGATCTGCCCGACCGGGACCAGCCGCTCCGAGAACAGGCTGTCTGGTCTGCTTTCGGCGGGGGCGGACGTGGGCGTTTTTGCGGGGGCGGGCTGTGTTCTGGGCACATCGGTCGTGTGCCTTCGACTGTGGGGTTCATCCGTCCTTTGGGCCAGGTTTTCGGATGGTTCTGGTTCCTCACAAATAGCCTCGGGCCGGGGCGCCTCTGCGGCGGGCCTCGCCTCCATTGAATCCTGCGGCGGGGCCACCCGGTCAGGCTGTGCCGCATCAATCGCCTGGTCCAGAGGGGTCTCCGTGGTCTCCGTGGTTTCAGACTCTGGGGGATCCGCTTTTGCCTCCGGCAGGTCGATAGTCATCGGCTCGGGCGGCGTCGCAGAAGGTGTTCTGAGATTCCGCGTCACCTCTACAACAGGACCACGCAGCGTCTTCCGTAAAGCCTCAGCCACCGCCTTCTTCACGAAGTCGGTAATCCGCGACTGCTGCATGAATTTCACCTCCCGCTTCGTGGGGTGGACGTTCACGTTCACGGTTCTCGGATCGACCTTCAAGAATAGTATAAGTGCGGGATATCGCCCACGCATCAGGTATGGGCCATAAGCCTCGTAGATAGCAGCATATAGCGGCTTCGAGCTGACAGATCGGCGGTTGATGAACATCGATTGCAGCCGCTTTCCGGTAGCAGTTGCCTTCGTGGGCAGACCGATATAGCCGCTGAGCGAGAGATCGTCCGCCTCCGCGGAGATCGGGATTATCTTATCGAGCAGCTCGTGGCCCAGAACCGACGCAATCCGCCCCTTGCTGGGCAGACTGTCTGGGGTCGCTTCGCTTGCAGCGGCAGCATCGATCACTTTGCGGTCGTTGTGCGTCAGGATGAAGCCGACATCCGGACGACAAAGCGCATACTGGGTGACGGTCTGGTTGACCCAGAAGAACTCCGTGTCGGTGCTCGCCATGAACGCTCTTCTGGCTGGGGTGTTGAAGAACAGGTTCTTAACCTCGACCATCGTCCCCTCGCGGCAGCCAACTTCCCCGACCTTCTTCAGAATACCCCCGTTCATGATGACCTCGGTGCCCGCATCGGTGCCGCGCTCTCGCGTCATCAGGACCACCTGCGAAACCGACGATATGCTCGCCAGAGCCTCGCCCCGGAAGCCGAGAGTCATAATGCTGTCCAGGTCTTCAGAGGTTTTGACCTTGCTGGTCCCGAATCGCTCGAACGCGAGCAGGCTGTCATTTTTGCTCATGCCGAGCCCGTTGTCCTGGACGCGGATGAGCCGCTTTCCGCCCACCATTATGTCGATTGTGACCTCGGTCGCCTCCGCGTCGAGCGAGTTCTCCAAGAGCTCCTTGACCACAGACGCCGGCCGCTCGACGACCTCACCAGCCGCGATCTTATTCGCGACGAGTTCAGGGAGTATTGCTATTCGGTTGGACATGGGTTCAAGAAATCAGCACTTAGAGGACGCGCCCGACGCTCCTGAGCTCCTCCTCGGAGAGGCCCCCGGTCGCGAATTCGTGGATGCGTTCGTCCTGTGCGCGTCTGAACTCCTCGGTAGTCTGGACCGAGATGATCTTCCCCTCGTGAAGCATCGCGATGCGGTCCGTTATCATGAACGCGCTCTCCAGGTCGTGTGTGACCACGATCGATGTTATCTCGAGTTTCCGCTGGAGCCGCCTTATCAGCCTGTTGATGACGTTCGATGTGATTGGGTCCAGCCCGGTCGTCGGCTCGTCGTAGAGCACGATCGGCGGCCTCAGCGCTATGGCTCGCGCGAGCCCGACTCGCTTTTTCATCCCGCCCGAGAGCTCGCCGGGGAACTGGTCCTCTATGCCTTGCAGATCGACCATCTCGAGCGTCTCCTTCGCTATCTCGAGCCGCTTTGCCTCGCTGTAATCGGTGTGCTCCGCGAGCGGATACGCCACGTTCTCGAATATCGTCATCGAATCGAAGAGCGCAGCGTTCTGAAATAGCATGCCAATCTTCCGGCGGACCTCCCGCATATCATCCTCTTCCATCGCGGTGACCTCGTCACCATCGACGAAGATGCGGCCCGCATCAACCGGGACAAGCCCAGTCAGCGTCTTCAGCATTACCGACTTCCCGGTCCCGCTGCGACCGACAATCGTTAGCGTCTCGCCGCGCCGCACGGTTAGGTTCACGCCGTCGAGCACGACGTGCTCCCCGAAGCGCTTGCTGACGTCCCTGTATTCGATGATTACGTCTTCAGCCATCTTGATGTGTCGTATTCAAATCGGCGTAGGGTGGGCTTTCCAGCCCGCCGTGGTGTATGACGGCCATTCTAGCCTGGCAGTGTAGGACGGGCTTTCCAGCCTGTCCAAAGTAAAACCTGCGACAACCACAAATCTCATATAAGACCACACCGTCACTGAAGACCCTTTATCAGTTCAACGACATTCCGAACGAATTGCCCATATCCAGTGTTGACGTAGAGTCCCATCTGAGCGATGAGCGAGTATGCGATCCCGAACTGCGCTATCGCAAGCCCCGCTATGGTGAATTGGCTGATGCTGATGATGCCCAGTCCAAATTGCGAGAAGTTGATGAGGCCAATCCCGAACTGACCGATCGAGATGATCCCCCTCGCGAGGACCGGCACTCCGTTTG
>JAFGIT010000082.1 GCA_016929465.1 Candidatus Coatesiibacteriota bacterium
CACAGCCTCTTCCAGCCCGCCAGGCTTTATTTTGGTACGTTGCGAGTCTGTGATTGCTCGTCATTTGAGCCACGAATAAGCACGAATTAACACGAATGGGAGGGACATTAGGATGAACAGAAAGACGATGACGATCACTATCCTGCTAGGGGTGATGGCGCTTTGCTCGCTCGCCTCAGCCGCCGACCACTATGTCGATGTCAACAACGGCAGTGACGCGAACTCTGGGCTTTCTCCGGACGAAGCCTGGAAGACAATTACGCATGCGACCTTGGCCGCGCAGGAGGAAGGCTATTGGTATCACTCCAGCACCATTTTGACAGAGCCATTCGTGATTCATGTCGCGCCGGGTGTCTATACCCGGGAGACGGGCGAGAACGCCTACGATGCGGGCATATATTTGGAACAAGTCCGCATCATTGGCGCAGGACCCGATATGACTGTTATCGATATGCAGGGCATGCAGTCACCGATAATGATGACGGCGGACTGCCTTCTTAGTGGTGTGACGATCACCCAAGCCCATTCTGCAGTTGACCTGAGATGGTCTGCCTGGAGGATCAAGATCCAGAATTGCGTCTTACGGGGAAATGACGTAGGTGTTTATCTTTACTTGACGGAGGATATAGAAGTTACCGACTGCATTATTGAGGATAATGAATTTGCCGCGATATTTGGTTCTGACACTTCAAATTCGGTTAGCATCGAAAGATGCGAGATAAGAGGCAATTTTTACGGCTGCAGCATATGTGGAGGTCCCAGAGATAATCCATCGGTGGCGGTGGATTGCGTTTTTGCTGATAACCAAGAACACGACCTTCTCGTGGCCCTTCATGACGGAGAGTACGCCTCAATTGAGAATTGTCTTTTTGAGGCTACATCGGTGCCGAATTATGGCTATAGCCGTCTGTTTATCATTTGCGAGCCGGGGAGATTCCCAGTTCCTCGCGCGACTGTCCAAGGCTGCACTTTTCTGGCCAAGTCCGCGGAGGATACTTTAAACTGTCTCAGGATAACGTTAGACACCATCGGCGAGCGAACACCCGATATCGCAGAAGCTAGGGCGTCAATCGTCTCCGACTGCATCTTCTCGGGCAACGTTGAGATTGTGGAGGATCGGCGTGGCATGCTCGAGATCAACAACTCCTGCATTGAAGGCGGCTGGGATGGCGCTGGTGAGGGGAATTTCGATGCTGACCCGATGTTCGTTTCGGGGCCACTCGGAGACTACTATCTGAGCCAGAGGGCGGCTGGGCAGGAGGCGGATAGCCCTTGCGTCGATGCCGGTTCCGCAGATGTCGTGGAAGCCGGGATGGATGGCGCGACGACGCGGACGGATGGCTCGCCGGACGTGGGCATTGTCGATATAGGATACCATTATCCTATCCCGCCGGATGAGGCTGTGTCATGCTCGATGAGCGCGGATGAGTTTGAACCGGAAGATCAACTGCAGGCGTTTATGAGCGTCGAGAATCACGGTGACGACGTCGCTGTCGATATCTTTGCTGTGATCGTGATGCTCGATGGCTCGATTATATCATTCACTCAGAGCGGTTTCGCAGACGGTACCTGGCCGTGGTTCTCCGATTTGGTTCTTCCATCAGGCTTCGCAGCATGGCGGGAGATGGTCTTCGACCTGGTAGTTCCGGAGGGGATTCAACCCGGCAATTATCTGTATGTTGCTGCGATCACGAGCCCTGGCATGGGCGATTCGGGCATTCTGGCGATGGATGAGTGCCCGTTTCAAATCAATGCCGCAATGCGGCTCACGATGATCCCGATTCCTGCGGGGTCGTTTTTGATGGGTTCGCCTGAGAAAGAAGAGGATCGAGATCCGGATGAGGGGCCGCAACGGACAGTGAACATCTCGGCATTTCAGATGTCGGAGACGGAAGTGACCGAGAAGCAGTTTGAGGATGTCATGGGCTGGAATGCTAGCTATCTCAAACAAGGGAATGACTATCCTGTCGAGTGTGTTACCTGGTATGATTGCGTGAGCTTCTGCAACGAGCTGTCGCAGGCGGACGGCTATTCCAAGTGCTACGCAATCACGAATATCAGCTATGTTGGAAACCACATCACTTCTGCGGACGTGACATGCGACTTCGAGGCGAACGGCTATCGACTGCCTACGGAGGCCGAATGGGAGTACGCTTGCCGGGCAAGGACCACGACTCGGTTCTATACTGGGGATCCCGATTCGGACCTTGATCGCGCGGGTTGGTATGCTGACAACTCAAGTTCTCAGAAACGCAGGGTTGGCCAGAAGGAGGCGAATGTCTGGGGCCTTTACGACATGCACGGCAACGTCTGGGAGTGGTGTTGGGATTGGCATTCATCAGGATATTATGGCGCGCAGCCGGATCCGGATTGCGATCCAACGGGTCCAAGCAGCGGCTTCGGCCGAGTCTCGCGCGGCGGGAGTTTTCTTGATTACTCTCGGCATTGTCGGTCAGCCAATCGCTACGGTCTTGGGCCGACCAACTGCCTCTTCAACCAAGGCTTCCGCGTGGTGAGGTCGGTGAGATAGTTCGGAGGATGAAGGCGGAAGGCTGAAGGACGAAGTGATGAGAGAAGCATTTGTCCGCAGACGCCGTCGGCCACAGCCTCCTTCTTCGCAGAGGGCTTCACAGGACAAGCATGGCGCCGGCGATTACAGAGATTAAGAGGAGGAAGCACTGTGAGTGAGGAGAAATTTTGGCGGAAAGACCTGGACTTTCGGTGGATGTCGGTCTTCTGGCTGTTGCCCTGGGCATACCTATGTCGGGCTCTGATGCCGGTGATAAAGGATAAACTCCCGTTATTCTCTATATGCCAGTCAGCGGCCGAACAGCAGCATATCGAGCTCATCAGAACGCTCCTTCCGGCCATACCATACGGCCTGTTTCTGTTGCTGGTGGGAATATACGTATTTCTCATCGCAATAGGCTGTAAAAAGGCCTGCTGGGCGCTGGGGATTCTCGCTTTGTGCATCTGTTTGCTGCATTTCTTCAGGCCTAGATATATAGATGAGAGCCCTGAATGCCGTGCATTAGGCGATTGCCGGGACATATCGACCGCGATCCTCCTCTTTCACAAGGACACCGGCGAGTGGCCCTATTAATGCTCGCCCTTCGATGATCCGCATAGAGAGCCATGCGTTGATTATCTCTATGGCAATATGGGCGAGATGCCGGACCTATATGAACCTGCGTGGGAGACATGGGGCACTGTCGGTGACGATATGTACTTCCACCTCGTGGAGAACGGCAGAGAGAAGCCGATATATCGGCCGAGGGGGCCGACCGCCGCCGCAACAGGACCGGTCAAATGTCCAGGTTGGAAGGGGCCATATTTGCCATACAATATGGTTGACCCATGGGGGAATCAGTACCTCGTCTCCGTCGGCGCGTTGGATGGAGGGCGGTCAAAGCGCGGCTATGTGTGGTGTATTAGCGCAGGGCCAGATAAGTGCCTCGAGACACCAACGACTGCGCTGGAGACCCAAGGCGATGACTTAGGCTATAGGATGAAGTGAGGACTCTTTGTCCACAGATTTCGCAGATTTCCGCAGATGAGAGGGGGAGAATATGGGGGGATCTCCGGCAAGTTAGAGGCAGAACAGATCTATCGGCTTAGCCATCGAGTTGAGGGGATTTGACGTGATCAGCGGACTTCCCAATCTTCGATTTTCTTTCATCTGCGTAAATCTGCGTAATCTGCGGACCGGCCCTCTCTACTTCCTGCGGACTAGCTCCCTCAATCACACATCAGCGACTCTGACTGCTTCAGGTAATCGATCGCGAAATTGGCCGCAAAGGTCATCGCTTCGATTTCGAGCCTGATCGCATCGCCGCCAAGGTCATCCCGGTGACGGAGCTTGAACCAGTCCACGATGGGTGCGATCGTCTCGCAGACCTTGCCCTCCTCTCTCAGGCCTCTGAGCCTTGCGATATCCTCCTCGGACGCGCCGTTTGTTGACATCGCATTCAGGTCCGAGAGCACTTTCTCGAGTTCCGCCCTGATCGCTGCAAGCTTCTTCGCGGCTGCCTTCAGCGACTGCTTTCCGGTCTTTGCGAGCTTCGAGGCGACGGTTTTCTCGATATCGATGGTCTCCCTGCAGTATCTCATGATGGCCTCATCGAGTGGCATCACATCGACGCCCTCAGTCAGAATGCCAGCCTCGGAGGCGTTGATGCACTTCGCCTTTGTGCGCTTGATCTCGAGATTGAACCAGGTCAGCCAGCCCTGCATCCCATCGGACATCTCGGTCGGCCTGCCGTGCATATCGAGAAGCGGCTCCTTGCCCGCGATGCCCCTGGTCCTGACCATCTGCTCGCCGGCCTTCTTTGCCTCTGTGAGCGTATCCATTGTCAAGTATGTGGACAAATGGAGCAGCATGTCATCCGACACCATCGTCCCCTCTGCGTATGCCCTGCCGTATGAATACGAGAAATCCTGGCCGACGAAAATGATCGGATCGCAGCCCATCTCTCTCGCGAGGTCGAAGCCAAGGACCGCAACCGTGGAGCCAGTCCCGAGCGTTCCCAGCTGCTCGAAATACTCCTGAATCGTCCCCCAGAGCTGATTATTCATGTCGTTGCCAAGGAATATGCGGTCGCCGAACGGCGCCATTACCTCGGGCGGAAGACGAGTCACACCGACCAGGCACACTTCTGACAGGTCGAGGCCCGAGAAGTGGCGATACGTGATCGGCTGAGCGTCTATCGCCTGCACGAAATTCGGCTTGATGCCGTGGGCGAGCAGGGGACGCAGACACGTGTCTGCGGCGAGAATGACCGCCTTGCCAGCAGCCCTCCTCAAGAGGTCGATATTCTTATCGAGCGAAGGGCCTGCCGAGACGAGTATCGCCGGCTTGCCCTCGAATTGCTTGAATAGGCTCTTCACACCCGGGCTGCGCACCACCTTTGGCAGGTTGAGTAGGTTATGCTTCAGCCACAGCCTCGAAAAGAAACGCACAGTGTTGACGTTTATCTGGACGATCTTGAGAACCTTATGGAGGTTGTCCATAACGTCTTTGTAGCTGGGGAATAGCGTCGCCGAGGGGGGGTGAATCACGACCTTTATGTTGTGGTACTTGAAGCTCTTGAAGTCCTCCTGCAGCGCCGGCATGATCTCGTGCAGGTCCGTCCCCACGAATACCTTCACATCCGGACGCGAGATGACCGCGCTCAGGTCGAATATGTGCATCGCTGCGCGAAAGATATCGGCGCTATGCTCGATTATGAACACCTTGCACTGGGGAGGGACGCGCCTCATCGCTTCGAGGACGTGATAGCCGAGGCCGAAGCCGACGATGATCAGGTATTCCGCCTCCTGGAGCTTGACCGTCTCGACGTGTGCAATCGCCTCTGCAAGTGGGTTCTTGTCGGAGTGCATCAGTAGCGATTTGCCGTCCGGGGCCTTCACTGCGAGAGTAGGGTGCCCGCTTTCCGCACGCATTATGTTGAGCTCCAGGGTCTGTGGAGTCTCGGTAAGCCGATCATAGAGCCACTTGCGGCTGCGCTTCACCCGCTCCAGGTTCGCCGCATAAGTCGACTCGATGGTCTGACCTTCAGGCTTTGCAGGCTGCTTGGGGGCCTTCGATTGAGATGCAATAATCCGCTTCGCTTTTTCCTTCTGGCTCTCAGTCCGCTGAGTCTTCTTTCCTGATTTGGAGTCCTTACCTTTATGACTCATCGGCGTCACCTCCAAAGAAGCCCTCTTCTCGATATTGGTTAAGCTTGTTTCGAAGTGTTCTCACGGTTATCCCGAGTTGCTCCGCCGCCTGCGTTCGATTGTCGTTCGTGCTTTTCAGCGTCGCGAGTATCATCTTGCGTTCCATCTCGGCGAGCGGCGTGCCAACCTCGAACTGGACCCATCCCTTCGTCTCGGAGACTTTCTCCGAGATTCCTTCGGGAGCAGACATCCGTTTCCTTCGCTCATCCCAGATCAGGTCGTATATCTCGATGCGGTCCCCGGTCGAGAGCGCAACTCCCCTCTGGATGGCGTTCTCCAGCTCTCGGACGTTGCCCGGCCATTCGTGGTTGAGCACGAACTTCGTGGCCTCCTCAGATAGGAACTTCGTGGGCTTCCCGATCTCCTGAGAGTGCTTCTGGCAGAAGTAGCTCGATAGCGAGATGATGTCCTCCTTGCGCTCACGCAGTGGCATCAGCTCCATCGGGACCACGTTGACCCTGTAAAAAAGGTCCTCTCGGAAGGTGCCCTCCTTGACGCGCTCAGCGAGATTGCTGTTAGTCGTGACGATTACCCTCGTGTCGATTGGAATCGGAAACCTCCCGCCGACCCTATCGACCTCTCGCTCTTGAAGTACTCGCAACAACTTCGCCTGAAGAACCATAGGCATCTCGCTGATCTCATCGAGCAGTATCGTCCCCCCGGACGCCATCTCGAACTTGCCCTGGCGCGATGCATTTGCACCGGTGAATGCCCCCTTCTCATAGCCGAAGAGCTCGCTCTCGAGCAAGTTGTCCGGCACCGCTGCGCAGTTCACCGCGACAAAAGGGCCCTTCGACCTGGAGCTCTCCTGGTGAACCAGTCTCGCGAGAAGCTCCTTGCCGGTACCCGACTCGCCGGTGATCAGGACCGTCAATTCGCTCAGGGCAACCCGCTTGGCAAGATATAGTATCTCCTTCATAGTGGCGCAGCTCGTCACGATCTCACGGACTTCACGCTGCTTAGAGGCGAAGACCTGGTGTGTCTCGGGCTTCCCGTCGGCAAATGGCTCGCCGAACGCCCTAGAAAGCACCGCCTCGAGGTCGCCCATCGAGAAGGGCTTGCGGAGAAAATCCATGGCGCCCATCTTCATCGCCGAGACCGCGGCATCGATGGTGCCGAATGCGGTAATCAGGACCACGCTCTTCGCCAGGTTCTCCTTCCGCACGCATTCGAGCAGCTCCAATCCGCTGAGGCCAGGCATCTTCATGTCGGTGATGACCATGTCGTAGATGTGCTTCTGGGCCTCCTCCAGAGCCTTCTGGCCGTCGGATACTATCGTCGTCTCATAGCCGGAGCTCTCGAGCGCAACGCGAAGCGCGCTCCTCATCTGCGGCTCATCATCGGCTATAAGTATTTTCGGTGCCATCTCGATTCAGGAATGTATAGGAATTTCAAGAAATGGGCAATGCCACCGTGAATTCGAGACCTCCATCTTGCGACTCCCGAATAAACAGGCAGCCGTCATGCCTTTGCACTACCCGTTTGACTATCGAGAGACCAAGACCGGTGCCCATCGTCTTGGTACTGAAGAAGGGCTCGAATATTCGGAGATGATCCTCATCCGGAAGGCCCTTGCCGCTGTCAGCGATCACAACAGCGAGATATCGCTCGCAGGGGGCCTTTGGTGTCACGATTGGCTTGCCAAATTCCGCGAATTGGCTGGGAGACGCAATCCGAGTCACAATGCTCAAATGCCCCCCATCCTCGTGCAAAGCCTGTGCGCCGTTCAAGATGATGTTGGAGAACGCCTGCTTCAAGAACCGGCGGTCGCCGGAGACCTCGATGTTCCCGGCGGAGAAATCAGTGGTCAGCCTGATCCCGTTCTGAACTATCGCGTATGTCGCGGATTCTATCGCTTCCTGAATGACAGGCTCAATCGGGAGGCTCGAGAAGTCAGCCTCCGGTGAACGGGCGTAAATGAGCATATTCGTGATCGATGCATCGAGTGCATCCACCGTCTCCATTATATGAGTCGCAAGGTTCTTGCTGTCCAATTCGCTCTCCAGCTTGCGCTCCAGGACGGAAGCGAAGAGCTTGATGCTCCCGAGTGGATTCCTTATCTCGTGAGCGAGATTTGCCGCCATCTCACCCATCGCGGCAAGACGCGCCTGCTTTCGCAGCTCGCTCTCTAGTTCCTTGAGACGAGTCACATCCAGGAAGGAGATCACATGGCCGACCGGCCTTCCGTCCGACTCGGCAAGCGGAGAAGTGTTGAATGACAGCACAAGGTCCGCTCCCGATTGAGACTGAATCTCATGAATTTTGCCGTCTGAAGCCACTGGATCAATCTCTGAGCCGAGAATCTGCCAGTAGTGCTGACCGATCGCGTCCCGTGGACCAATCCCGATGATCTCGGACGCGGCCCTGTTGAAAGTCGTGATTCTTCCCTCCAGGTCTATCGAAACCACGCCATTCTGAACGCTTTGAAGGACGTTGTCGATGTAGTTCTTCACCGACTCCAGTTCAGCAATATTCTCCTTCAACTGGGCATTCTTGAGCTTCAACTCCAGGTCGAGCTCTTTCACCTGCCGTTGAAGCGATTCGTAGGCTCTTTTCATCGAATCGGACGCATCACTGAACGAGTCGAAGGCCTTTGTGAGAAGGTCTATGCCCTCCTTGCCGGTCGGTGCCTTTTCCCTTGAGTCATCTGTCATTACGAAAAGCTCTTTCAAATCTGATTGTTGTTAATCTATCCGCAACTGCGGAAAAGCGTCTCAATTCGGTACTCTGCGAGGCCAGCATCTTGAGCTCGAGTTCTTGCTCCAGGCCGGAGAGCTCGTCGAACTCACTCTCGAGCGTGCGCAGCCTCCTTGCCGCAGCCTCCTTGTCCCTTTCATCGGGAAGCATGAGCGACGCCCGGAGCTCCTTTATGGAGTCAATTCGCTCGATGATAGCGCGTGCTTCCGTGAAAAGGGAGTGCCCATCCGGAATCCTATCCAAGTGAAGCACGCCATTGTCCCTCTGTCCATTCAGAATGAGCGCTACCCCAAGATAGAAGTGAGCGTCGAAGATGCCCTCTATGAGCTCAATTGCCTCTCTTAGCTGCTCGATTGCTGAGGGGATATCGCCGATTTGAAGTGAGTGTATGCCGGCCTGCAGCTGTGCAGAATAGTTATCAAGGAGACTTTTGGCGATTCTCAGGTCAGTTCCGCAGTGGGGGCAAACCCGGGGATCGCCCTCCAGCTCCTCTCGACAATTAGGACAGAGCATCAATATGCCCCGGACCGAGCCGCAGCCTTATCCAGCCCCATGAAAAAAAAGCGAGTTATACCACCGATTCTTCGCAACTACAGGTCCTCGAGGGCGTCCTCGTCGTCCGGATTGTCATTCAAATGGCCGTAAGCGTCCTCTAGGTCGAACAAGAGCTCCGAGAGCTCGTCGCTCTTTTCCATGACTGATTTGGTGTCATTCAAACTGATACCCATCTCCAGCTCGTGGATGAGTTCTCTGAGCTTCTTGACCTCCATGTCGCTCACTCTGAACTCCATTCCCTCTGCCCGAGTGATAAGAGCCATCGCCTCCCGGAACGTGTCGGGCAGCGCGGACTTATCCGAACCTGACGTTTCCTCCGTGAGTTCGTCGAGATTCTCCTTTGCACGCACGATCTCCTCGTCGGACAGCCTCGTCTTGGAGGCCTCGATGACGATCTGGTTGAGCTTACCGGTCTCGAGATCGGTGGCCGTTACAGTCAGGATGCCGTTGTTGTCTATATCGAACTTCACGCGGATCGTCTGTGATCCTGGCGGACCTGGTGGAATTCCGTCGAGGATAAATGTGCCAAGCCTGGTATTGGACGAGGCAATCTTGCTCTCACCCTCCAGCACGTTGATACGGACGCGGGACTGATTCTCCACCACGGTGGTATAGTCCTGGCTTACGCTGGTCGGAATGAACGAGTGGCGCGAGATTAGGGGATCGAAAGTGTCACCAATCGTCTCGGTCCCCAGCGAGTGCGAG